>NZ_JBKFPH010000010.1:0-144583 GCF_046567715.1 Salmonella sp. 741265116_PST
GGTGGACATGGGCTACACGCCGGGGGTGCTGGCGTTGTTCTACAAAGTGGCGATTGGCTCCGGCGTCGCGCCGCTGGTCATCTTTATGGGCGTGGGGGCGATGACCGACTTCGGCCCGCTGCTGGCGAATCCGCGCACCCTGCTGCTGGGGGCGGCGGCGCAGTTCGGTATCTTCGCTACGGTGCTGGGGGCGCTGACGCTGAACTACTTCGGCCTTATCAGCTTCACCCTGCCGCAGGCGGCGGCCATCGGCATTATCGGTGGCGCGGACGGCCCGACGGCCATTTACCTGTCGGGCAAGCTGGCGCCGGAGCTGCTGGGGGCCATCGCGGTGGCGGCGTACTCGTATATGGCGCTGGTGCCGTTAATCCAGCCGCCGATTATGCGCGCGCTGACCACGGAGACGGAGCGCAAAATCCGCATGGTGCAGCTGCGCACGGTGAGCAAGCGGGAAAAAATCCTCTTTCCGGTGGTGCTGTTACTACTGGTGGCGCTGCTGCTGCCGGACGCCGCGCCGCTGCTGGGGATGTTCTGCTTTGGCAATCTGATGCGTGAAAGCGGCGTGGTGGAGCGTCTGAGCGACACGGTACAGAACGGGCTGATTAATATCGTCACCATCTTCCTCGGGCTGTCGGTGGGCGCGAAGCTGGTGGCGGACAAGTTCCTGCAGCCGCAGACGCTGGGCATTCTGCTGCTGGGGGTGATTGCGTTCGGGATTGGGACGGCGGCCGGGGTACTGATGGCGAAGCTGCTGAACCTGTGCAGTAAGAACAAAATCAACCCGCTTATCGGTTCGGCGGGGGTGTCGGCGGTGCCGATGGCGGCCAGGGTGTCGAACAAGGTGGGCCTGGAATCAGACGCACAGAACTTCCTGCTGATGCACGCGATGGGGCCGAACGTGGCGGGTGTGATTGGCTCGGCGATAGCCGCCGGGGTGATGCTGAAGTACGTGCTGGCGATGTAAATCTGTTCCTTTCCCGGAGGCGGCGCGTTGCGCCTGTCCGGGCTACCGGATTGCATGGATCTGTAGCCCGGACAGATGCGCAGCATCGCCTCCGGGAATGTCCCATAAGGAGACTTTGATGAATGAAACCATAGCATTTCGTCCGGAAGGCCGGGCGTCGACAAAAGATGTGGTTGTCAATTATACGCTGGCGTCACTGGACGAGCTTGAACAACTGCACCCGGCGCTGAATCTGCTGGCGCACCCGTCAATCGTCCGTGGCAGCCATGATTTCTTTGTCCGTTGTTATGACGCGGGCGTACAGCATGCGCAGGCCGGGGCGGCTGAAACGGTAGCGGTTTTGCCTGATTCGCTGCCACAAGAACGGCAAAGGAGCGGGCTGCTGTGTGCCGCAGCAGGTCGTCTGGATGCCCTGCGCCAGCCGATGACGCACAATCGTTTATGTGACCTGGCCAGTCAGTTCTGTGCTGGCATGGCAGATGTTGACAGCGAAACCCGCAGCGGTTTTTATACCGTGCGCAGCATATCGCTGCCGGTTTACCGGCGGCTGTTGCGGGATCAACATTCTCACAGTGTCTGCCTGCAGCAGGCTCTGCTGCACCTGCTGGCCTGGAAGAGCGATTCTCCCTGGGCGCGGCAGCAGGCGCAGCGGCTGCTCTGGCAGGGCGGCGTGCTGGGCGATAAAGGTGAGTTTGCGCTTATGACGCTGGATGATGAACTGCGGGAGCGCCAGATTGAGTGGCCCGGGCTATGGTCGCTGCTGGCCGTCACCGGGTTTCTGGCGAAATTCCCTGCCGGACCGATATTTGCTGACTGAAAAATGAGGACTGCTGACAATTATCTATTGTGTTGGCATTTCTGCGAGAGGCAGCTAGCGCTTTGCCTGACTTACGAAATGAGAATATCAACAGATTACGTACTTTTTGTAGGTCCGTGGTTGGAACATTGCCACCTGGTTACACGTTGTCAGCAGCCTCAAGCGTGGATGGCTCCACGCTTTTTTGTCTATGGAAAACCCCCAGCCAGGCCCTGTCTCTTGATCAGGAGATCTGATCAAGAGACAGGGCTATGCCGGAGGATATTTATTGGAAACCGATGAGATAGGCCACCGTGTCATCAATCGAAATATAAATAAATATATAACGAGATAATTCGGCGCTATAATTCTCCTCTGATTAATAACGTAGCCCGAACCATGACCTGTCAGGACAAATCACTTTTAGCCCCCGGTCTCGCTTCCACGCCCATCATTCCGCGCTATCGCCAGATCATACGCAAACGGGCCGTGCTCATGTTAGCTATTGCGCTGGCGATGATGGCTTCACTGATGGTGGATGTAACCAGTGGGTCTTCTGGTTTACCGCTCAGTGCGCTGTGGCAGGCCCTTTTCCAGCCGGAAAAGGTGAATGCGGGCATACACGTTATTGTCTGGGATATTCGTTTACCCTATGCCCTGATGGCCCTACTGGTAGGCATGGCGTTAGGGTTAGCGGGCGCCGAAATGCAAACCATTTTAAATAATCCGCTGGCGACACCGTTTACCCTCGGCGTATCGTCCGCGGCGGCTTTTGGTGCTGCGCTGGCGATTGTGTTGGGGATCGGTATTCCCGGTATTCCTGCCGCCTGGTTTATCCCGGCCAATGCGTTCATCTTTGCGCTTTTATCCGCGTTACTCCTGGACGGTATTACCCGTTGGACAGGCGTCGCCGCATCCGGAGTGGTGTTGTTCGGTATTGCGCTGGTATTCACCTTTAACGCGTTGGTCGCCATTATGCAGTTTGTGGCTGATGAAGATACGCTGCAGGGGCTGGTATTCTGGACGATGGGGAGCCTGGTCCGTGCGTCGTGGGAAAAATTGGGCGTACTGGCCGTGGTGTTTATTGCTGTGCTTTTTTGCGCGTTACGAAGCGCCTGGCAACTCACGGCATTACGTCTGGGCGAAGAGAGGGCGATGAGCTTTGGGATTCATGTCCGCCGTTTACGCCTGCTGTCATTGTTGCGTATCAGCTTGTTATCAGCGCTGACGGTAGCTTTCGTCGGGCCGATTGGTTTTATTGGTCTCGTTGCGCCGCACATTGCGCGAATACTTTTGGGGGAAGATCACCGTTTCTACCTTCCGGGCAGCGTGCTGATAGGCGGGCTGGTGTTATCGCTGGCCTCTATTGCGGCGAAAAATAGTATTCCGGGCGTCATGGTGCCGGTGGGGATTGTCACCTCGCTGGTCGGGGTTCCGTTCTTTTTAAGCATTGTATTGCGACATCGGGGGAGTCTCTGATGCGCGGGTTAATGCTCCGCTCATTTAGCGCCGGCTATTCCACTCAGCCGGTTATTGCAGATCTCAACGTTCCCTTACTGCCGCGCGGGAAAGTTACCATTTTGCTGGGGCCGAACGGCTGTGGTAAATCGACGTTACTACGTTCGCTGGCCGGGCTGAATAACGCCGACGGCGAGGCGCTGCTTGATGGCGAAGATCTCATGTCGTTATCGTTTGCCGAGCGGGCGCAGAAAGTTGTGTTTTTGCCGCAGTCATTACCGCAGGGCGTACATCTGCATGTACTGGAGTCGATTATCGTGGTACTGCGGGCATCAGGCGGCAGAGACAATGCGCAGGGCAGAGCGCAGATACTGGCTATCCTTGAGCAATTGGGCATAACGCATCTGGCGTTGCAGTATCTCGACCAGCTTTCCGGCGGTCAGCGGCAGTTAGTGGGTCTGGCGCAATCGCTGATTCGTCGCCCTGAACTTCTGTTGCTGGATGAGCCGCTCAGCGCGCTGGATTTAAACTATCAGTTTCACGTAATGGATCTCGTGCGTCGGGATACCCTGGCGCAAAATAGGGTGACGATAGTCGTGGCGCATGACATTAATATTGCACTGCGTCATGGTGACCATGTCCTGATGCTAAAAGACGGCAGGCTGGTCGCCAGCGGCGCGCCGGAGACGGTGATTACTGCGGAGCGTCTGGCTGAAGTGTACCGGGTACGAGGACGCGTGGAGCGCTGTTCGCAGGGTAAATTGCAGGTGGTGCTGGACGGCGTGATCGCTGTTTAAGACATATTGCCTGATGGCGCTGCGCTTATCCGGCCTACCCATTGCTCGTAGGCCGGATAAGGCAGTTATACCGCCATCCGGCAAAGGTGATTACTTCGCTTTACCCTGATTCGCCACGGCAGCCGCTTTCGCGGCGATCTCGTCAGCGTTACCCAGATAGTAATGTTTGATCGGCTTGAAGTTTTCGTCGAACTCATACACCAGCGGCACGCCGGTCGGGATGTTTAACTCAAGAATCTCATCTTCACTCATGTTATCCAGGTATTTCACCAGCGCACGCAATGAGTTACCGTGAGCGGCGATGATCACGCGCTCACCGCTCTTCATACGCGGCAGGATGGTGTCGTTCCAGTAAGGAATAACGCGGTCGATGGTCAGCGCCAGACTTTCGGTCAACGGCAGCTCTTTCTCGCTCAGTTTGGCATAACGTGGATCGTGACCCGGATAACGCTCATCATCTTTGGTCAGTTCCGGCGGCGTCACGGCAAAACCGCGGCGCCACTGCTTAACCTGCTCGTCACCATATTTTTCTGCCGTTTCCGCTTTATTCAGCCCCTGCAACGCGCCATAGTGACGTTCATTGAGTTTCCAGGATTTTTCCACCGGCAGCCACGCCTGATCCAGTTCATCCAGTACGTTCCACAGCGTATGGATAGCGCGTTTCAGTACGGAAGTGTAGGCAAAATCAAAGCTGAAACCTTCTTCTTTTAGCAGTTTACCCGCTGCTTTTGCTTCGCTTACGCCTTTTTCAGACAGGTCAACATCATACCAGCCGGTGAAACGGTTCTCTTTGTTCCATTGACTTTCACCGTGACGTACCAGAACCAGCTTAGTTACAGCCATACTCTCACTCCTATAAATCATATGTAATGATAATAATTCTCATTATATTGCCGCGAGGTGTTGGCGGCAATGCTTACGCATAACCATAGCGAAAATAGTGGCGCAGTGTAAGGTTCTTGTGAACTCAGAGTTGCGATTTTGTCTTTAAGTGGTGGAGGTTTGAGCAGGGCAATGGCGCGTAGGCCCGATAAGCTTGCGTCATCGGGCATGTAGCGGCATATCGTTAGAACGGAATAAACTGATACTCGGTCAGGCTGGCGTACTCCTCGCCAGGGCGAAGGATACAGTCAGGCTGCGGCCATTCAGGATGATTCGGGCTGTCCGGCAGCAGTTCGCTTTCCAGCGCCAGCCCTTGCCAGTCGGCATAAGGTTCCGGCCCGCGGGAAGGTGTACCCGCCAGATAATTGCCGGAATAAAACTGTAGCGCCGGGGCGGTGGTGTAAACCATCATTTGTAGCTTTCCATCCTGTGACCACAGACGGGCCGCCGGCTTTTTGCCATCACCCTGCGTCTGTAGCAGGAAAGCATGATCGTAGCCTTTAACCTTGCGCTGATCGTCATCGGCGAGAAACTCGTTGGCAATGACTTTTGGCATCCGGAAGTCAAACGAGGTATTGGCTACCGATTTTAGCCCCTGGCGTGGAATACCGGATTCATCTACCGGCAGATACTCATCCGCCAGAATTTGCAGCTTATGTTGGCGCACGTCGGTCCGATCGCCGTCCAGATTAAAATAGACATGGTTGGTCAAATTCACCGGACAGGGTTTATCGACCGTTGCCCGGTAGGTGATGGAGATTCTATTGTCATCGGTCAGACGATATTGCGCCGTGGCGCAAAGATGGCCAGGAAAGCCCTGGTCGCCGTCATCAGAGGTGAGCGCGAATAATACCTGGCGATCGTTCTGGTTCACAATTTGCCAGCGGCGCTTGTCAAAGCCTTCCGGTCCGCCGTGTAGCTGGTTCTCGCCCTGGCTTGGGCTTAACTGTACGGTTTCGCCGGCAAACGTATAGCGGCTATTGGCGATACGGTTCGCGTAACGGCCAATAGAGGCGCCGAGGAATGACGTCTGTTCAGGGTAGTGTTCCGGGCTGGCGCAGCCCAGCAATGCTTCCCGAACGCTGCCGTCAGACAGCGGAATACGGGCGGAAAGAAGAGTGGCTCCCCAGTCCATCAGCGTTACCACCATCCCTGCGCTGTTGCGCAGGGTTAGCAGGCGGTACGGTTGACCATCGGGGGCCAGTGCGGGCGTTTCATTTAGCACTGTCCTGCTCCTTGTGACGGTTTGCATACATAAAAGGTTTCTTTGATTCCGGTTTTCGCTTCGTACTGTTGCGCAACGGCCTGCTGCACAGCGGGAACCAGATCTTCCGGGATCAGCGCGACAACACACCCGCCGAAGCCGCCGCCGGTCATGCGCACGCCGCCTTGATCGCCGATGGTCGCTTTGACGATGTCTACCAGCGTGTCTATCTGCGGGACGGTAATTTCGAAATCATCGCGCATTGAGGCATGGGACTCCGCCATCAGTTGGCCCATACGTTGCAAATCACCTTTCTCCAGCGCGCTTGCCGCTTCAACGGTGCGCGCATTTTCGCTCAGTACATGGCGAGCGCGTTTTGCGACTACCGGGTCCAGTTCGCTGGCAACGGCATTGAACGCCTCAAGGCTGACATCGCGCAGGGCCGGCTGCTGGAAGAAACGGGCGCCGGTTTCGCACTGTTCACGGCGGGTATTATACTCGCTGCCCACCAGCGTGCGCTTAAAGTTACTGTTGATGATCACCACGGCGACACCTTTCGGCATGGAAACCGCTTTGGCGCCGAGCGTACGGCAATCAATCAGCAACGCATGATCTTTTTTGCCGAGCGCAGAGATGAGCTGATCCATAATGCCGCAGTTACAGCCGACAAACTGGTTCTCGGCCTCTTGTCCGTTGAGCGCAATTTGCGCGCCGTCCAGCGGCAGGTGATAAAGCTGCTGGAAGACGGTGCCCACCGCCACTTCCAGCGAGGCGGAGGAGCTTAACCCGGCGCCCTGCGGCACATTGCCGCTGATGACCATATCCACGCCGCCAAACGCGTTGTTACGCTGCTGCAGGTGTTTCACTACGCCGCGCACATAGTTAGACCACTGCTGGCTATCGTGGGTCACGATCGGCGCATCCAGTGAAAATTCGTCCACCTGATTGTCGTAATCGGCGGCAATCACCCGTACGGTACGATCGTCGCGCGGCGCACAGCTAATTACGGTCTGGTAATCGATAGCGCAGGGCAGAACGAAACCATCATTGTAATCAGTATGCTCGCCGATCAGGTTGACGCGGCCTGGCGCCTGAATCGTGTGGGTGGCAGGGTAGCCGAAAATTTCAGCAAACAGCGCGCGCGTTTTCTCTTTCAGATTCATTTTTATACTCCGGATTCGCGAAAATGGATGTCGCTGACCGCGCGCAGGCGTTCAGCCGCTTGTTCTGCGGTTAAATCACGCTGGGTTTCCGCCAGCATTTCATAGCCGACCATAAATTTACGGACGGTCGCAGAGCGCAGCAGCGGCGGATAAAAGTGCGCGTGCAACTGCCAGTGCGCGTTTTCTTCACCGTTAAACGGCGCGCCGTGCCAGCCCATTGAGTAGGGGAAGGAACACTGAAACAGGTTGTCATAACGACTGGTCAGCTTTTTCAACGCCAGCGCCAGAGAGTCGCGCTGCTCGTCGTTTAAATCGGTAATGCGCAGGACATGCGTTTTGGGTAACAGTAGCGTTTCGAACGGCCACGCCGCCCAGTAAGGCACCACCGCCAGCCAGTGTTCGGTTTCGACCACGGTGCGGCTGCCGTCCGCCAGTTCCCGCTGGACATAATCCACCAGCATTGGCGAACGCTGTTCGGCGAAATAGGCTTTTTGTAAACGATCTTCGCGTTCGGCCTCATTCGGCAGGAAGCTGTTGGCCCAGACCTGTCCATGCGGATGCGGGTTCGAACAGCCCATCGCCGCGCCTTTATTTTCAAAGACCTGCACCCACGGATAGGTTTTGCCTAACTCGGCGGTCTGCGTCTGCCAGGTTCTGACGATTTCCGTCAGCGCGGGCAGGCTCAACTCCGGCAGCGTTTTACTGTGATCGGGAGAAAAACAGATCACGCGGCTGGTGCCGCGCGCGCTCTGACAGCGCATCAGCGGATCGTGGCTGTCCGGCGCATCCGGCGTGTCGGCCATCAGCGCCGCGAAATCGTTAGTAAAGACGTAAGTCCCTTTGTAATCGGGATTTTTATCGCCGGTGACACGCGTATTGCCCGCACACAGGAAGCAGTCCGGATCGTGGGCCGGCAGCATTTGCTGAGACGGCGTTTCCTGCGCCCCCTGCCAGGGGCGTTTTGCGCGATGCGGCGAAACCAGAACCCACTGGCCGGTAAGCGGGTTATAACGGCGATGCGGATGATCGATGGGATTAAATGGGGTCATAACAACATCCTTAATCTGGGTATCCCTGCGGATGGCGTGACTGCCAGTGCCAGGTGTCCTGCGCCATTTCGTCAAGCGTGCGGGTGACGCGCCAGTTCAGCTCGCGATCGGCTTTGCTGGCATCTGCCCAATACGCCGGGAGATCGCCGTCGCGACGCGGCGCGAAGTGGTAATTAATGGGTTTACCGCAGGCTTTACTAAAGGCGTTGACCACATCCAGGACGCTACTGCCGACACCCGCGCCGAGGTTATAAATATGTACGCCGGATTTGTCCGCCAGTTTTTCCATCGCCACGACGTGCCCGTCGGCTAAGTCCATAACGTGAATGTAATCGCGTACGCCGGTGCCATCCTCGGTCGGGTAATCGTTGCCGAAAACGGCGAGCGATTCGCGACGACCCACGGCGACCTGGGCGATATAGGGCATCAGGTTATTCGGAATACCTTGCGGATCTTCTCCCATGTCGCCCGACGGGTGCGCGCCGACCGGGTTGAAATAACGCAGCAGCGCAATACTCCACTCCGGCTGGGCTTTTTGCAGATCGGTGAGGATCTGTTCTACCATCAATTTACTTTTGCCGTAGGGGCTTTGCGGCGTGCCGGTAGGAAAACTTTCGACGTAAGGAATTTTGGGCTGATCGCCATAAACGGTGGCGGAGGAGCTAAAAATAAGGTTTTTAACGTTGGCCGCACGCATGGCGCTGACCAACCGTAGCGTACCGTTGACGTTGTTGTCATAGTACTCCAGCGGCCTGGCGACCGATTCGCCGACGGCTTTCAGGCCGGCAAAGTGAATCACGGTATCAATCGCGTGATCGTGCAGAATTTCGGTTATAAGCGCTTCGTTGCGAATATCGCCTTCGACAAAGGTCGGGTGCTTACCGCCCAGACGTTCAATAACGGGCAGCACGCTGCGCTTGCTGTTGCAGAGGTTATCGAGGATGACGACGTCATGACCATTTTGCAGCAATTGTACGCAGGTATGACTTCCAATGTAACCGCTACCACCTGTAACCAATACTCTCATAATTCGCTCCGTTAAGCCTATGGTATGGAATAACCATAGCATAACAAAGATGCGAAAAGTGTGACATGTAATAAATTAGTGGAATCGTTTACACACTGGTGATTTTGCGCATTTATATCAATTAAATGATTACAAATCATCTGGCTTGAGAATGCTTCTGCTTTTTATCCGAAAAAAAGGCGCGTTACGCGCCTGGGAATGAAACGGCCGGGGCAGGAGCTGTCAGTCTTTTTTACGCGAGAGTAGCTTCCTGGCGAGCGCCCCGACAGCGACGACGCCGATGGCGGTCACTTTCCAGAACTTAAGCAGCGCGATACCGAGCATAGCAAGCAGACCTACTTTTTTGGCCGCGATACCGCCAATCAGCGCGGCGAGCCCATACTCCGCTATTTTGTCCGTTGATTCGTTGAAGTCAGCGTAGCGTTGTCCAGAGTTGAACTTGACGGAACTGAGAATTCTTTTCGCCAGAGGGATTTCGTGGTCAACAGAACCTCTGTCGGTCACCAGATTTAAAGAAAAATAACCTTCACGTCCCAGCAGATAGGTGTTGTAGTTCACGCCTTGTTCATTCAGTGGTTCGTTGGTGCCGATATCCTGGATGGCGGCGGACCAGATCAGACGATGATTGGTTGCATCGTAGGTAGGCTTCTCGATCCAGCCAATAATTTCTATCGGCTCAATGCCTTTTGCAATACGATCTTTATTCGCTTCTTTTGTGCCTTTGCGCAGGTTATCCATTAATTCATCGGCATCCCAATTTTTTGCATCATCATCTTTTACATAACCAGAATCATCATATTCGATAGAAATAAATCCATTCATTTCCTTTTTAAATACGAGACCGTAAAAATATTCATCGTCAACATAGTTACCAATTTCACGCATAAATACCGCCGCTTCTTTTGCGGGTATCCAGGTAAATCCTTCCGGCAGATTAAGCGTGGCTTTATCACCTAAACTAATCTTTGTCGGACCCGCAACGGCAGCGCGGCTCATGCCTTCAACAGCGACCTCAACGGCGGTTTTACGCGCTTCCTGCGCAGCGGTCGGCTTTTGCTCAGCATAACTGCCGGGGCAAAATAACATGGCTGCCAGTAAAAATAGTATTATTTGTGGAAAACGAAAAGCCATAATGAATCCCTTATATTCACATACGACATCATTGTCGAAAATTTCAGGATTATTATGACAATGAGGCGGTCAGCGATTCAAGAGATAGTAAGCTTATCGACCGTTATTATTATTCTTAATAAAAGGAGAGTGGTTCCAGAATGGCGCGCGGCGCCATTCTGATAATACATTTAATTATTGCATCGTCCGGAAACGTACTTATAACGTTCGCCCTCTGGTACAAATTCCAGTCGGTGGGTAATACAGGCAGGCGCATCCTCTGCATGATGGGAAACGAACAGCAGTTGAGTCTCTCCCTGGCGAATTAATACATCCACAAAACGGCGTACCAGTTGGCGGTTCAGCGGATCCAACCCTTGCAGCGGCTCATCCAGAATCAACAATGTCGGATGTTTAACCAGCGCGCGCACGATCAGCGCCAGCCGCTGCTGTCCCCAGGAGAGACTGTGGAAGGGGGCATCCGCCGTACGCTTATCGATTCCCAGAATATCCAGCCACTGTTGCGCCAGTTTTCGTTGCCTGTCTGAAACGGCCTGGTAAATGCCGATAGAATCGAAATAGCCGGAGAGAATGACATTGCGCACCGTGGTACTGACGCGGTAATCCAGATGTAAACTGCTGCTGACGTAGCCGATATGTTTTTTGATATCCCAGATTGTTTCGCCGCTTCCTCGCCGCCGCCCGAACAGCGTAAGATCGTTGCTGTAGCCTTGCGGATGATCGCCAGTAATAAGGCTAAGCAACGTAGACTTACCCGCTCCGTTAGGACCGACGATCTGCCAGTGTTCGCCCGGATTGACTCGCCAGCTTAGGTGGTGGAGGATAGGGCGATCGTTATACGAGACTACGCCATCGTTAAGTACGATCCGTGGTTCGCCATCGGGTAACGCATGGCGGGCGGAAGGTTCGTCTGGTTCGGGTAATTGTACGTCGGTCAGACGCTCGCTGTGCGCGAGTTGAGCGACCAACGCCCGTTGCAGCAACTCTGTCGTCGTTCCGGTTTCCGCCAGCGTACAGTCGGCAAGCACGCCGGCAAACTGCACGAAGTCCGGGATTTCATCAAAACGGTTGAGTACCAGCGCCAGGGTAATGCCCGCCTGGTTCAACGCCGTCAGGCGTTGCGCCAGTTGTTGACGGGCGGTCACGTCAAGCCCGTCGAACGGTTCATCAAGGATTAATAACTCCGGCTCAGACATCAGCGCCTGACATAGCAGCGCTTTTCGCGTCTCGCCGGTAGAAAGGTATTTAAAACGCCTGTTGAGTAAAGCGGAAATGCCGAACTGCTGCGCCAGCATCGCACAGCGGGCAGGATGGTGAACATCATCCTGAATAATTTCCGCGGTAGTGCGCCCGGTATCGTCTTCGCCAGGACTGAGCATATCGGTGTTATTACGTTGCCACTCATCGCTGACCAGCTTTTGCAATTGTTCAAAGGACAGACGCGTAATGCGGGTAAACTGACACTGGCGCTCGCCTGTTAATAACGGCAGTTCACCCGCCAGCGCGCGGGCGAGCGCCGACTTCCCGCTCCCGTTAGCCCCAACGAATGCCCAGCTATCGCCCGCATTGAGCGTCAGCGAATCCAGATGAAGTGTTTTTGTATCGCTCAGACGAAACGTGCCTTGCGAAATTTGCAACGATGACATTTTGCATCCCATTTTTTGCAGCGATGAATGACAGGGATACGTCTTTCGGCAACGGATGTCAATGTGCTTAGCACAACGTTGCAATAATCACTCTGTCCGCATTAAACCAGGCAATCACGTCATCGCCTTCCTTTAACGTGGCGGCATCCGCAGTCGGTATCGTGGCGCACAGCGTCTGGCCGTCCGGCAGCGCCATCAACACTTCACACTGTTCCGCGCCGCGCTCGATATGGCTGATCGTTCCCGACAACTGATTGTCAGCGGCGCGCGCAACGGCTGCATCCCGGGTAATGCCAACCCACGGCGCTTTTAGCAGGATCAGCACTTCTTTACCTTCCTCCAGGCCGAGACGCTCGCCGCTTTGCGCCGTCAGCGCGACTTTGAGCCGCGTTTTGCCGTCGGCCAGCAGCACGTCGACATGCTGTTGCACCTGATCGCGATCGCGGGCGGTAATGGTGCCGAACCACTGATTTCGGGCGCTGGTTTGCAGTGAAAAGCGGGAGATAGCGGCCAGCAGACTGTCAAGCGGCAGGGCGTCATCGTCGCTTAACACATCGAACGCTTTTTGCTGAATTTGGCCCAGCAAATCGTAAAGCTGGATCAGACGCTGGCCATAGCGGGTTAATATCGCGCCGCCGCCGCCTTTGCCGCCCGTTGCGCGTTCAACCAGCATATGTTCGCTAAGCTGGTTCATGTCGTTTATCGCATCCCAGGCGCTCTTATAGCTGATTCCCGCGTCTTTCGCGCCCTGACTAATCGAGCCGGAAAGCGCAATGTGTTTCAGCAGAGAGATACGTCGGGGATCGGCAAAAAGCTTTTGCTGAAGTTTCAGGGTAAGAAGGATTTCGGCCTGCATAACCAGCTCCTGGTAAAAAGACTATTGTGACTGAAAAGCGCGTCAGCGCAAAGCCGACCGCACAAAAGGGGAGTGCTTTTCTGTGTGATGCGGTTAAAATACAAAAAGGACTATATCTGGAGTTGCCCATGTTAGAGTTATTAAAAAGTCTGGTATTCGCCGTCATCATGGTACCGGTAGTGATGGCCATCATCCTCGGTCTGATTTACGGTCTGGGTGAGGTGTTCAACATTTTTTCCGGTATCGGTCAGAAAGACCAGTCCAGACAGAACCGCTGATTTCCCCAAACGCCCGCTCAGTCGGGCGTTTTTGTTACTCAAGATCCTGCTTTTCCTGCCGATATTTTCTGTGTTTAATCGTTAATGGGTATGAATAACCGCTGGGAAACCCCTGAGATTATCGTTATATTGTCGTTTACATAACGAAACGCACAAGGAGTTACAGATGGCGCATTCCTGGTTACGCCTGGTCGCAGGGGCGACATTATCTTTCGTCATCGCTGGTCATGCGCTGGCGGATGAAGGCAAGATCACCGTATTTGCCGCCGCGTCGCTAACGAACGCGATGCAAGACATTGCGGCAGAATATAAAAAAGAGAAAAATGTGGATGTGGTCTCCTCATTCGCCTCCTCTTCAACGCTGGCGCGCCAGATAGAAGCGGGCGCGCCGGCGGATCTGTTCATCTCTGCTGACCAGAAATGGATGGATTACGCAGCCGATAAAAAAGCGGTGGATACCACGACGCGCGAAACATTGCTTGGCAACAGCCTGGTGGTGGTGGCGCCGAAAGCCAGCGAGCAGAAACCGTTTACCATCGACAACAAAACGGACTGGATTCGTCTGCTGAACGGCGGGCGTCTGGCGGTGGGCGATCCGCAACACGTACCGGCGGGAATTTATGCCAAAGAAGCGCTGCAAAAGTTGGGCGCATGGCAAACGCTTGAACCGAAACTGGCGCCGGGCGAGGATGTGCGCGGCGCGTTGGCGCTGGTCGAACGTAACGAAGCGCCTTTGGGCATTGTATACGGTTCTGATGCGGTCGCCAGCAAGGGGGTTAACGTGGTGGCGACGTTCCCGGAAGATTCACATAAAAAAGTAGAATACCCCATCGCTATCGTGGAGGGGCATAAAAATGCGGCCGTCAGCGCGTTCTATGATTACCTGAAAGGACCGCAGGCCTCGGCAATTTTTAAACGTTATGGATTTACGACGAAGTAATGATACTGACCGATCCAGAATGGCAGGCTGTCCTTCTTAGCCTGAAAGTGTCTTCCCTGGCCGTGCTGTTTAGCCTGCCGTTTGGGATCTTTTTTGCCTGGTTACTGGTGCGATGCCGGTTTCCGGGCAAAGCCTTACTTGATAGCGTCCTGCATCTGCCGCTGGTGCTGCCGCCGGTGGTGGTCGGCTATCTGCTGCTGGTGTCGATGGGGCGACGCGGATTTATTGGCCAGTGGCTGTATGACTGGTTCGGTCTCACGTTTGCCTTTAGCTGGCGCGGTGCTGTGCTGGCGGCGGCGGTGATGTCCTTCCCGCTGATGGTGCGGGCTATTCGGCTGGCGCTGGAGGGGGTGGATATCAAGCTTGAACAGGCCGCCAGAACGCTGGGCGCCGGGCGCTGGCGCGTTTTTCTGACTATCACCTTACCGCTTACCCTGCCGGGCATTATTGTCGGTACGGTGCTGGCGTTTGCCCGTTCGCTTGGCGAATTTGGCGCGACCATTACCTTTGTTTCCAATATTCCGGGCGAAACCCGCACCATACCTTCCGCCATGTATACCTTGATTCAGACGCCTGGCGGGGAGAGCGCGGCGGCGAGGCTGTGCGTGATTTCGATTGTATTAGCGTTGATTTCGCTGTTGATTTCTGAATGGCTGGCGCGGATGAGCCGTGAACGGACGGGGTGCTAACCATGCTGGAGCTTAATTTTTCCCAGATGCTGGGAACGCACTGTTTAACCCTCAACGAAACGCTGCCAGCCAGTGGGATCACGGCTATCTTTGGCGTCTCCGGCGCGGGAAAAACCTCTCTGATTAATGCCATCAGCGGTTTGACTCGCCCGCAAAAAGGACGCATCGCGCTGAATGGCCGGGTGTTGCATGACGCGGAAAACGGTATCTGTTTAACGCCGGAAAAGCGCCGCATCGGTTATGTTTTCCAGGATGCGCGCCTGTTCCCCCATTACAAAGTCCGCGGCAATTTGCGCTACGGCATGGCGAAAAGCATGACCGGCCAGTTTGATAAGCTGGTGTCGCTGCTGGGAATTGAAGCGTTGCTTGATCGCCTGCCGGGGAGCCTGTCCGGCGGAGAAAAACAGCGCGTAGCGATAGGCCGGGCATTGCTCACCGCCCCGGAGTTGCTGCTGTTGGACGAACCGTTGGCCTCGCTGGATATCCCGCGAAAACGCGAATTACTGCCGTACCTGCAACGGCTGGCGCGAGAAATCAATATTCCCATGCTGTATGTCAGCCATTCTCTCGATGAAATTCTCCACCTGGCGGATAAAGTCATGGTGCTGGAGGATGGACAGGTTAAAGCGTTTGGCCCGCTGGAAGAAGTCTGGGGAAGCAGCGTTATGCACCCGTGGCTGCCGAAAGAGCAACAGAGCAGTATTCTGAAAGTCAGCGTGCTGGAGCATCACCCGCATTATGCCATGACCGCTCTGGCGCTTGGCGACCAGCACCTATGGGTAAATAAACTCAATCAGCCGCTGCAATCCACACTGCGTATTCGTATACAGGCGTCGGATGTCTCGCTGGTACTACAGCCGCCGCAGCAGACCAGTATCCGCAACGTATTGCGGGCAAAAGTGGCGAATTGTTATGACGATAACGGACAGGTGGAAGTCCAGCTTGAGATAGGCGGCAGAACGCTGTGGGCGCGAATAAGCCCGTGGGCCAGGGATGAGCTGAATATCAAGCCTGGCCTGTGGCTTTACGCGCAGGTGAAAAGCGTTTCTATCACCGCCTGACTATAGCAGGTGGGTGTAAATAAATTTGGCGATGCTGTCGGTAGTGTTATCGCCGATCACGACGTCAGCGCGCGCTTTCACCGCCTCATCGGCGTTGCCCATCGCAACGCCGGTGCCTGCCGCCTCCAGCATACTGATGTCGTTGTAGTTATCGCCGAAAGCGATCACATTTTTCATTGACCCTCCCTGCGCTTCTATCCACTGGGTAAGGCGCTTGCCTTTACTGTTGCCTTTGCGCGCAATATCCACCTGATCGTGCCATGACCATTCGCACTCCAGGCCAAGCGCCTGTTCAACATGCTGACCGAACCGCTGTAGCCTGGGAATATCTTCATCGGTAAGCGCAAACTTCCACACGGCATTCACGTCGCGCGCCGCCTGCGCCAACGAAGAGACCTGTGTAAAGGTCGGACGTTGCTCCGGCGGCAAGGTTTGCGCCCACCGGGAGGTACGCACGACGTGACCGGTTGGGTGTTCGTAAAGCATAGCGTCATCAACATACATCAGGCCGTGAATCTGATGCTCATCCAGTAAATCAATCAACTGCAACGCCTTATCCACGGGCATAGGATCGGCATCCAGGACAGTTTTAGCTTGATAATCATACAAATAGGTGCCGTTGCAGCAAATAGCAGGTGTTTCCAGCGCCAGCGCCTGATAAAAAGGATGAATAGCAACGTGATGGCGACCCGTGACAATGATAAGTTGAAAGCCCGCCTCTTTGGCGCGTGATAGCGCGTCAAGCGAGGAGGGGAGTAAGGTTTTATGCGGGGTTAATAACGTTCCGTCTAAATCAAGGGCAATCACGCGTGCAGTCATAATTTTTTCCAGATTAAGTGTAATAATTCCGTCTGTCGGCATGGTACACCGGGACGGTAAGCAGACAAAATTCTGCGTCTGAATTCAGCATTCGCCGTCAAAAGCGACTACGTTAAGCTGTGTCCTGTTATTGCAGCTACATGCTATATGCAAAGGAGTATTCATGAAACAAACAGTCTATACCGCCAGCCCTGAGAGTCAGCAAATTCACGTCTGGAGCCTGAACCACGAAGGGACGCTGACGCTGGTGCAGGTCGTGGATGTGCCCGGTCAGGTTCAGCCGATGGTGGTCAGTCCGGATAAACGCTACCTCTATGTCGGCGTGCGCCCGGAGTTTCGTGTCCTGGCGTATCGTATTGCGCCGGATGATGGCGCGCTGACGTTTGCCGCCGAATCCGCCCTGCCGGGTAGCCCGACCCATATTTCTACCGATCATCATGGTCGTTTTGTCTTTGTCGGATCGTATAACGCCGGTAATGTCAGTGTGACGCGCTTACAGGATGGCCTGCCGGTTGAGCTGGTGGATGTGGTGGAAGGGCTGGACGGCTGCCACTCGGCAAATATTACGCCTGATAACCGTACCCTGTGGGTGCCGGCGCTAAAACAGGATCGCATTTGTCTGTTTACGCTAAGCGATGACGGCCATCTGGTGGCCCAGGAGCCGGCGGAAGTAAATACAGTTGAAGGGGCAGGCCCGCGTCATATGGTCTTCCACCCGAATCGACAATATGCGTATTGCGTCAATGAACTGAACAGTTCGGTGGATGTCTGGCAGCTTAAAAATCCGCATGGCGAGATAGAGTGCGTGCAAACGCTGGATATGATGCCCGCCGATTTTTCCGATACCCGCTGGGCGGCGGATATTCATATTACGCCGGATGGACGGCATCTGTATGCCTGTGACCGCACCGCCAGTCTGATTACCGTCTTTAGTGTCTCCGAAGATGGCAGCGTACTGAGCGTTGAAGGCTTCCAGCCGACGGAAGCCCAACCGCGCGGCTTTAATATCGACAACAGCGGGAAATACCTGATTGCTGCGGGTCAAAAATCACATCATATCGCGGTCTATGAAATTACGGGCACTCAGGGGCTGCTGACGGAAAAAGGCCGTTATGCCGTCGGCCAGGGGCCGATGTGGGTTGTGGTGAACGCGTTCTAAAGACGCTGTGTGCCGGAGGGCGACGGCCTGTTGCTGTAGGCCCGGTAGGTGGCTGCGCCACCGGGCAATCCGGCATGGGCCGCCACGTAGCGCGCGAAAGCCGCCATCCGCCGTTATTGCTGCGGTTTGGCAAAATGCGTCCAAAGGTTGTCTTTGCCATCGGCCCAGACATTTAACAGCAATGAGAAAAAACGCTCCGCCGGCGGCGAAAGCATGGCGTCTTTCCGGCGAATAATGCCCAGAGTGCGCCTGATCACCGGTTCTATCAGGGGAATGCCAATGAGCGTAGGATGCGGTGCCTGCGGCATTGCCAGTCCTGGTAATGCGGAAATACCTAAACCTGCCTCTACCAGACCAAGCGAAGTGGATAAATGGCGAACCTCGTAAAACCACTCCAGCTTCCAGGGCTTATCCGCAAGTTGCTGCTCAATTAACAGGCGGTTGCCGCTTGAAGCGCGTACGCCTATCAGAGTGTGATTGACTAATTCCTGCCATTCAACCAGTTGTCTGGAAGCTAACGGGTGATCCCGTCGGCAGGCCAGAACAAACGGTTCATTTACCAGCGGGGTAAAATCAATCGCGGAATTTGTGATGCTATTCATATTTATGCCAAAATCCGCCTCTTTGCAGAGTACGGATTCCATACAATTATTGGTGCCTTTTTCAAGTATCCGTACTTTAATGTTGGGGTATAAAGCATTAAATTTGCCAATCGCGAGCGGTAAAAAATAGAAAACGGCGGTTGGAATACAGGATAGTGTAATTATACCGTGATGGTAATTATTGAGTTCACGAACATTAAAAATAGTTTCATCCAGTCTTCTGATTAATTCACGCGCTTCGGGTAACAACATTTTTCCCGCTTTTGTTAATGTTACTTTACGCGTAGTTCTCTCAAAAAGGAGAGTATGTAAATCATCCTCCATGTTTTTTATTCTGCGAGTTAATGCGGGTTGCGTAATATTGAGTAATTTAGCTGCTTTGTTAAAAGAGGTAGTCTCCGCCAGAGCGACAAACGCTTTCATACTTGATAGTTCGTGTTTCATTATAACTCCAGCATATAGAAATAATGTTGTCCCATTATCAGACGCATAGCGGGTATTGCAGAGAGTGTACCTGCCGTGTCTGGCTTTTGATTAATAAAAAAAGCTGATTAATCACATCACGAAAGTCATTAGCCTCGCCATTTTTTACATGCAACCATAGTCACAGCAAAAATAAGATGATGATTAAGGATTGTGTTATGAAAAAAATACCCTGTGTATTAATGCGAGGGGGAACCTCCAGAGGCGCTTTTTTATTAGCGGAACATTTACCCGAAGATAAAACCCAGCGAGATAAAGCGTTAATTGCAATTATGGGATCGGGCAATGCGTTAGAAATTGACGGCATTGGCGGCGGGAATCCGCTGACCAGTAAAGTTGCGATTGTCAGCCGTTCGGATGATCCGCAGGCGGATATTGATTATCTTTTCGCTCAGGTCGTTGTACAGGAGCAACGCGTCGATACCACGCCAAACTGCGGCAATATGCTTTCCGGCGTCGGCGCATTTGCTATTGAGCAGGGGCTTATTACCGCGACGTCGCCGGTCACGCGAGTGCGCATACGTAATGTGAATACCAATACCTATATTGATGCCGATGTGCAGACGCCAGGCGGCAGGGTTACGTATGAAGGCACTACGAGAATCGATGGCGTGCCGGGAACGGCAGCCCCGGTAATGCTTACGTTTTTGAATGCCGCAGGCGCAAAAACCGGCACCGTTTTCCCCACCGGATGCCGTATCGACTATTTTGATGGTATCGCCGTTACCTGTATGGATATGGCGATGCCGGTGGTCGTCATTCCCGCTGCCAGCGTAGGGAAAACAGGCTACGAGTCGCCTGCGGAATTAGACAGTGATACCGAATTTTTACGCCGTATTGAATCTATTCGTCTACAGGCCGGTAAAGCAATGGGCCTTGGCGATGTCCGTTCCATGGTTATTCCTAAACCTGTACTTATTTCTCCTGCACAATATGGCGGCACAATCAGTGTACGCTATTTTATGCCGCATTCATGTCATAAAGCGCTGGCGATTACGGGCGCTATCGCCATTGCCAGCAGCAGTGTTATTGACGGTACAGTGACCCGGTCGCTTACCACAGATAATGGCTACGGCAATATAACTATTGAACATCCCGGCGGCTGTCTTGATATTCATTTAAACAATGATGGCGATACTCCTGATTCCATTCGGGCGGCAGTCATTCGTACCGCAAGAAAAATCTTTTCTGGCGATGTCTATCTCCCGGAATAATATAGGCACATTGCGCTGGTATCAAAATGGTAGAGCCGACACGATTCTATATTTGATATACGGAAATATCAGGATATATAAAATGAAGCGAAACTCTTTATGGAAGCTAATAATGATATTAGCTATCCCTTGTATTATTGCCTTGCTGCCGGTGCCGACTGGGTTAAGCCAGTTGGCGTGGGTACTCTTTGGTATTTATCTTGCTGCAATAGTGGGATTAGTCATTAAACCTTTCCCGGAACCCGTCGTTTTATTAATGGCGGTCGCGGCGTCGATGGTTGTCATCGGTAATTTAGGCGGCGGCGCGTTTAAAACCTCCAGCGTATTGAGTGGTTATGCCTCCGGGACAACCTGGCTGGTATTTTCCGCCTTTACCCTGAGCGCCGCGTTTGTCACTACCGGGCTGGGCAAGCGTATCGCCTACCTGTTGATTGGTAAAATCGGCAATACCACATTAGGTCTGGGTTATGTTACCGTTTTTCTCGATCTTGTCTTATCTCCGGCAACGCCGTCTAATACGGCGCGGGCGGGTGGAATCGTATTGCCGATTATTAATAGTGTTGCGGTAGCGCTAGGGTCTGAGCCGGAAAAAAGCCCGCATCGCGTGGGTCATTACTTGATGATGTGCGTCTATATGGTGACGAAAACCACCAGCTATATGTTTTTCACCGCCATGGCGGGAAATATCCTGGCGCTGAAAATGATCAACGATATTTGCCATCTGCAATTAAGCTGGGGCGACTGGGCGCTGGCGGCAGGGGTGCCAGGAATAGTTATGCTATTGGCGACACCGCTGGTGATTTATATGATGTACCCTCCGGAGATAAAAAAGGTCGATAATAAGATCATTTCCAGAGCCGGGCTTCAGGAATTAGGGCCGATGCAGGCGCGGGAAAAACTATTATTAGCGATTTTCGTTCTGGCGCTCCTCGGCTGGATTTTTAGCAGCTATCTGGGTATTAATGAGTCAGCCGTCGCCATTGTGGTGATGGGCGCTATGCTGGTGCTTGGCGTCGTGACCTGGGATGACGTAGTAAAGAATAAAGGCGGCTGGAATACGTTAATATGGTATGGCGGTATCATCGGTCTGAGTTCATTATTGTCAAAAGTTAAATTTTTTGACTGGCTGGCGGAGTTGTTCAAAAATAATATCTCATTTGATCATCATGGTAATGTTGCTTTCTTTGTTATTCTCTTTATGAGTATCGCCGTGCGTTATTTTTTCGCATCCGGCAGCGCCTATATTGTGGCAATGGTGCCGGTATTTGCGATGCTGGCGAATGTGTCTGGCGCGCCGCTTATGTTAACCGCCCTGGCGTTGTTATTTTCTAACTCTTACGGCGGCATGGTGACGCATTACGGCGGTGCCGCCGGACCGGTTATTTTTGGCGTTGGCTATAATGATATAAAATCATGGTGGCTGGTGGGCGCTGTACTGACTATTTTTACCTTCCTTGTTCATATTACCCTGGGCGTCTGGTGGTGGAAGCTATTAATAGGCTGGCACGTGCTATAAGTAAATTATCTCTCTTGCGTTTAAAAAATATTATTGACTGTCATTATTCATGGCGGCGGTACGTTAGCGCTGCGGGAAAGCGATAGCCAAATGGAGTAAGTCATGGTTACGTTATATAAAAAAGGTATTTATCTGTCAGGAAATGAGGTTATTGCAGAAGAGCAATATGCCGGACCAGTCGATAAAACACAGGCTAAAAAAGGCACTATTAGCTGGTCAATCCTCGCCTCGCATAATACGTCTGACAATATGGACAAACTGAAAATTAAGTTTGATTCATTAACCTCACACGATATTACCTATGTGGGCATTATTCAGACGGCAAAAGCGTCGGGGATGGAACGCTTTCCCTTACCTTACGTTTTGACCAATTGCCACAACGCGTTGTGCGCTGTCGGTGGAACCATTAACAGCGACGACCATATGTTTGGTTTATCGGCGGCGCAGCGGTATGGCGGCATTTATGTGCCCCCGCACATTGCCGTTATTCACCAGTATATGCGTGAGATGATGGCCGGCGGTGGTAAAATGATTTTGGGCTCCGACAGCCATACACGCTATGGCGCGCTGGGAACGATGGCGGTAGGCGAGGGCGGCGGCGAGCTGGTTAAACAACTGCTGAATGATACCTGGGATATTGATTATCCCGATGTGGTCGCCGTGTATCTGACCGGCAAGCCGGCGGCGTATGTAGGGCCGCAGGATGTCGCGCTGGCGATTATCGGCGCGGTGTTTAAAAACGGTTACGTCAAAAATAAAGTGATGGAGTTTGTCGGTCCTGGCATCCGTCATCTTTCTACCGATTTTCGTAACAGCATTGATGTGATGACCACCGAAACGACCTGCTTGAGTTCAGTCTGGCAAACGGATGAGGAAACCCGAAGCTGGCTGGCGTTGCATGGGCGCGAGCAGGATTATCGCTCGCTACATCCGCAGCCGATGGCCTGGTACGACGGTTGTATTTATGTCGATCTTAGCGCTATCAAACCGATGATCGCGCTGCCTTTCCACCCCAGCAACGTCTATGAAATCGATACGTTAAATGAAAATCTGGCGGATATTCTTCGCCAGACGGAAATAGAATCGGCGCGCGTGGCGCACGGACAAGCGACACTCTCACTGGTGGATAAAATTGAAAACGGTCGTTTAAAAGTGCAGCAAGGGATTATCGCTGGCTGTTCCGGCGGTAATTATGAGAACGTGATTGCCGCAGCCAATGCCTTACGTCATCGTTCATGCGGTAATGACGCGTTCTCGCTTGCCGTTTATCCGTCTTCCCAACCGGTGTTTATGGACCTGACGAAAAAAGGCGTTGTGGCGGAGTTGCTGGGCGCAGGCGCGATAATCAGAACGGCATTTTGCGGTCCCTGTTTTGGCGCTGGCGATACGCCTGTCCACAACGGACTGAGCATTCGTCATACCACGCGTAACTTCCCGAACCGGGAAGGATCGAAACCGGGGAATGGACAGATGTCCGCCGTCGCGCTGATGGATGCCCGCTCCATTGCCGCAACGGCGGTGAACGGCGGCTATTTAACGTCAGCGGCGGAATTGGATTGTTGGGATAATGTGCCGGATTATGTTTTTGATCCTACGCCGTACAAAAATCGGGTTTATCAGGGATATGTAAAAGGCGTGACGCAGCAGCCGCTTATTTATGGACCCAACATTAAAGACTGGCCGGAGTCAGGCGCGCTGACAGAGAATATTTTGCTCAGGGTCTGTGCGAAAATTCTTGATGAGGTGACGACCACCGATGAGCTGATCCCCTCCGGCGAGACCTCCTCTTACCGCTCTAATCCGGTGGGGCTGGCGGAATTTACCCTCTCGCGCCGCGATCCGGACTATGTTGGCAGAAGTAAAGCCGTCGCCGCGCTGGAAAAACGGCGACAGGAAGGCGAGATCGCCGAACTGGCCCCGGTGTTTGCGTGTATTCAGCAGATTGCCGGTCAGGAAAACGTACGCCCTGAGACTACTGAGGTAGGGAGCCTGATTTATGCCGTCAAACCGGGGGACGGCTCGGCGCGGGAACAGGCGGCAAGCTGTCAGCGAGTGATTGGCGGTCTGGCGAATATCGCGCAGGAATACGCCACCAAACGCTACCGCTCGAATGTGATCAACTGGGGAATGCTGCCGCTGCAAATGAAGGAGACGCCGAATTTTACGGTGGGGGATTATATCTATATTCCGGGCATTCTTGCGGCGCTGGAGACCGCACATCCTGCCGTGACGGGATATGTGATTCGCGATAATGCGCTGGTCGAGGAAATTGCGCTGTATATAGAAAATTTGACCGCTGAGGAGCGGGAAATCATTAAGGCGGGATGCTTGATTAATTTCAATAAACATCGCTTGCAGTAAAGCCACGGGCCGCCACATCTGCTGCGGCGGCCCGTTTATAAGCCTGAACCGGAACGGCAATTACTGCTTAGGTTCCGCCACCACTTTACTGCCTACACCGCGGTTGTTGTATTCCCACATGCGGTTGTAGTTCGTGTCGTTCAGATTACGCTGCACCTCGTCTTTGTCATCCACGGTTCCCGTATTTCCGGCAAACGGACGTTTCGAGATGACCGCGTCGGCCCACGGTTTGGCAACGTTGAAGCCCTCGTTAATCACGCTGTCGCGGATCACTACCTGACCGTTGGTGTTGGCGTCGACATCCAGCGAGCGGCCAAGCTGCGCAACGCCATCGCCGGAGGCGTTAAAGCGGCTGTTGATCGCCAAAAAGCCATAGTAAATATTGGACAGCGTCGCCGGGGCGAAGACGTAGGCTTCCTGCTGTGTGCGGGAGTTGACGACCTGGAAGTTGGTGTTATCGAACACCACGGCGCCGCGTCCGGAAACCATGTCCACATCGCCTTCAATATAGCTGTTCGTCACCAGCGTACGCGGCTGGCGATCGGTCTGCAGACGGTTCTGCACGCCACTGTTGGTCACAAAGAAGGTGTTCTGGCGGCCAAGGATATTGACCTTGTTAATCTGGACTTTGTCGCCATCGGTACGCAGCGCCACCGCCGGATGGTTTCCGGCATCGACGCTGTCGCCCAGCGTGTTCTCGATGGTCAGATTTTGTAGCTGCAGACCGTTATTCTGCGACCAGAACGCGGCAGAACACATCACACCGATCGTCGCGGCGTGTTTGCTTTGGCAGTTATCGAACATATACCAGGCGGGTTTACCAGGCATATATTTCCCGCCGGGATTCACCGCGCGGCGCCAGTCAGCGACGCTCATTTCACCATCAATCGCCATCCCAATTTTCACATCGATCGGTTTTTCACCGGTCCCGTACAGGGTCAGACTTCCCGGCGCGGCGGGAACATACACGGTCCCCTGATAGTCGCCCGGCATAATAGCAATGTACTGGCGTTTGTTCGTGCGTTTAACCATTGCCGCATCGACCGCGGCCTGAATCGAGGTGTGCGTAACGCCTGGCGTACCAGCCGGCCCCACCACAAAGTCAGGCTGTGCGGGCAGGGTAATCGGCGACGGCGACCACGGGGCGGTATTTGGCGTCAGGGAGGCAAAATAGCGCGCCGCAACGAAGTTTTTCGCTTCATTTGCCGACAGAATGGGGCGCGAGGCGGTGCCAGGCGCGGTTTGATCGGAAGGGATCTGATCGGGTGGCGTAGAGCTACAGGCGCTCAGCGTCACGCCAAAAGCCAGTGCCAGCGCCAGACGGGAAACCGATAATGTATTCACAGGTTGCTCCGGGCTTGAAAAAGTTAAATGACATCCATTGAAGCCTGCTTTTTTATACTAAGTTGAACGAAACGGGAAGGCGAAAAGGTAAAAAGTTCCTTTTCAGGCTGGAAACACCTGTCGCATCAGATAGTTTTATCACAATTAAGCAACAACTTTCGCGCTTTGAGTTGACAATCCGGAGCAGAAAGAAAATAAATGTCTATATACCCAAAATAATTCGAGTTGCTTAAAGGCGGCAAGGGAGTGAGTCCCCAGGAGCATAGATAACGATGTGACTGGGGTGAGCGACAAATCTGCCGGGAGCAGATTTGAACGTCGCGTGCGACGGCCCGTCAGGGCGAGGCCCATGAATGGGCCGAGTAATCCGTAGCCAACACATAAGCAACTTGAAGTATTAAGGGTATACAACTCATGACAGGCAAGAGAGCGACAGGAATGCGGCAACTTTTACCGGGCGATACTGTCTGGCGAAACATCAGGCTGGCGACAATGGACCCGCAGCGGCAAGCCCCGTATGGGCTGGTGGATAACCAGGCGCTGATTGTACGCGAAGGGCATATTTGCGATATCGTGCCAGAGACGCAGCTTCCTGTCAGCGGGGACAATATCCATGATATGCAGGGACGACTGGTAACGCCGGGGCTCATCGATTGCCACACGCATCTGGTGTTTGCCGGTAACCGCGCCGCAGAGTGGGAGCAGCGGCTTAACGGCGCGTCATACCAGCATATTAGCGCTCAGGGCGGCGGCATTAACGCGACGGTATCAGCAACCCGCGCCTGTGCAGAAGAGACGCTCTACCTGCTGGCGCACGAACGCATGATGCGCCTTGCCAGCGAAGGCGTTACGCTGCTGGAGATTAAATCCGGCTATGGTCTGGAGCTGGCGACAGAAGAAAAGCTGTTGCGCGTCGCTGCAAAACTTGCCGCCGAAAACGCTATCGACATTAGCCCCACGCTATTGGCCGCTCATGCTACGCCAGCGGAGTATCGTGACGACCCGGACGGCTACATCACTCTGGTCTGCGAGACGATGATTCCGCAGCTCTGGCAAAAAGGGTTATTTGATGCGGTAGACCTCTTTTGCGAGAGCGTCGGTTTTAATGTGGCGCAGAGTGAGCGTGTATTGCAGACGGCGAAGGCGTTAGGTATTCCCGTTAAAGGCCATGTTGAGCAGCTTTCGCTGTTGGGCGGCGCGCAGCTAGTGAGCCGTTATCAGGGTTTATCGGCGGATCATATCGAATATCTTGATGAAGCGGGCGTCGCGGCGATGCGTGACGGCGGTACTGTCGGCGTATTATTGCCCGGCGCGTTTTATTTTCTGCGCGAGACGCAGCGCCCGCCGGTAGAACTGCTGCGCCGCTATCAGGTGCCTGTCGCCGTCGCCAGCGATTTCAATCCCGGCACCAGCCCGTTTTGCAGTTTGCATCTGGCGATGAATATGGCCTGCGTACAGTTTGGTCTGACGCCGGAAGAGGCATGGGCGGGCGTTACGCGCCATGCCGCTCGTGCGCTGGGAAGACAGGCGACGCATGGGCAGCTCAGGGCCGGCTACCGGGCGGATTTTGTGGTGTGGGATGCTGAACAACCGGTAGAGATTGTGTATGAGCCGGGGCGTAACCCTTTATATCAGCGGGTATACAGAGGACAAATCTCATGACGCAATGGTATCCGGCTTCTCCGGCGCTCTGGCAGGGGCGCGATGACAGTATAGAAGCGCCGGATGCGCGGCGTCTGTTTCAGACCGTCACGCGCAGCGAGACCTTTTCCCCCGAAAACTGGCAGCAAAAGATCGCGTTAATGGGATTTGCCTGCGACGAGGGGGTAAAACGCAATGCAGGGCGTCCCGGCGCGGCAGGCGCCCCGGACGCGTTACGTAAAGCGCTGGCGAATATGGCCAGCCATCAGGGACATGAACGGCTGGTGGATTTAGGCAATTGGGTTGCGCCGACGCCCGATCTGGAAGGCGCGCAGCAGGCCTTGCGCGATGCGGTAAGCCGCTGTCTGCGGGCCGGGATGCGCACGCTGGTGCTGGGCGGCGGGCATGAAACCGCGTTTGGACACGGCGCGGGGGTGCTGGACGCGTTTGCGCAGGAAAGCGTAGGGATCATTAATCTTGATGCGCATCTGGATCTCCGTCAGACCGACCGGGCAACATCCGGGACGCCGTTTCGTCAACTGGCGCAGCTATGCGACGCGCAGAGCCGCGCGTTTCATTATGCCTGTTTCGGCGTGAGCCGTGCGGCGAATACGCAGGCGTTGTGGCGGGAAGCGCAGTGGCGGAATGTTACCGTGGTGGAGGATCTTGACTGCCATGACGCGCTGGCACAGATGACGCAGTTTATCGACAAGGTGGATAAAATTTATCTGACTATCGATCTCGACGTATTGCCTGTCTGGGAAATGCCGGCCGTCTCCGCTCCCGCAGCGCTGGGCGTGCCGCTGATACAGGTTCTGCGTTTAATTGAGCCGGTTTGCCGCAGCGGAAAATTACAGGCGGCGGATCTGGTTGAGTTTAATCCACGCTTTGATGACGATGGCGCAGCGGCGCGCGTGGCGGCGCGGCTTGGCTGGCAAATCGCGCACTGGTGGCGTTAATCTGTCATCCGGAAAACACTCTCCGCATAAGGAAGGCTTCACGCATGTATTCATCCCGATCCCGTTCTGCGCCTGCGCCTTTTTACGAAACGGTGAAACAGGACATCTGTAAAAAAATAGCCGGCGGCGTCTGGCTGCCGCACGATCGCATTCCGTCGGAAGCAGAACTGGTCGCCCAGTATGGCTTTAGCCGAATGACCATCAACCGGGCGCTGCGTGAGCTGACGGATGAAGGGTGGCTGGTGCGTTTACAGGGCGTGGGGACGTTTGTCGCCGAACCAAAAGGCCAGTCCGCGCTGTTTGAAGTCCGCAGCATCGCCGAGGAGATTGCCGCCCGCCGTCATCAGCATCGTTGTGAGGTGCTCACGCTGAAGCGCGTGCGGGCAAACGCCATCCAGGCCAGCGCTCTCAACGTCAATGAGAGCGATGTCATTTTCCATTCCATCATGGTGCATTATGAAAACGATCTGCCGGTACAAATTGAAGATCGCTGCGTGAACGCGGATATTGCCGTGGATTACCTGGCGCAGGATTACCGTCAGACCACGCCGCACGCTTATTTGTCGCGGATCGCGCCGCTAACGGAAGGGGAACATATTGTGGAGGCGGTGCGCGCCACGGCGCAAGAGTGCGCGTGGTTAACTATCAAAGAGCATGAGCCTTGTCTGCTCATTCGTCGTACAACCTGGTCCGCGTCGCGGATTGTTTCTCACGCCCGCTTACTTTTCCCCGGGTCGCGCTATCGGCTACAGGGACGATTTATCTCCTGAGCGGGCCGCTGCCGGAAAACGTGATTGCTGACACAATATAACAAAATTGTATCATTTTTGTTAATTCTATTCTTATGCTTACTTGTATAGACAAGTATATGTCTGATTCTTATCTGTGGGTCTGCGGCGGTGCCTGATAGTGGCGTTTTAGCGTTATTTGGCGATGGCAGACCGATAATAATGAGGAGTCATTGCTATGCCTGAAAGCAAGTATCGTCAGCAGACTATCCGCGCGCCCCGAGGCACGGTATTAACGGCGAAAAGCTGGCTGACAGAAGCCCCGCTGCGGATGTTAATGAATAATCTCGATCCTGACGTGGCGGAAAATCCGCATGAGCTGGTGGTCTACGGCGGGATTGGTCGCGCCGCGCGCAACTGGGAATGCTATGACGCTATCGTTGATGCGCTCACCCGGCTGGAGGCGGATGAAACGTTGCTTATTCAGTCTGGCAAACCGGTCGGCGTATTTAAAACGCACGACAACGCGCCGCGGGTATTAATCGCCAACTCCAACCTGGTTCCCCACTGGGCGACATGGGAACACTTTAACGAACTGGATGCGAAAGGGCTGGCGATGTACGGTCAGATGACGGCCGGAAGCTGGATCTATATCGGCAGTCAGGGAATCGTGCAGGGAACATACGAAACCTTTGTCGAGGCGGGGCGTCAGCACTATAACGGCACGCTGGCGGGACGCTGGGTGCTGACCGCCGGACTGGGCGGCATGGGCGGCGCGCAACCGCTAGCCGCGACGCTGGCTGGAGCATGTTCGCTGACGATTGAATGCCAGCAAAGCCGTATCGATTTTCGTCTGCGTACTCGCTACGTGGATGAGCAGGCCGCCACGCTGGATGACGCGCTGGCCCGCATTACGCGCTACACCCGCGAGGGGAAAGCCGTGTCCGTCGCCCTGTGCGCGAACGCGGCGGATATCCTGCCGGAACTGGTTAATCGCGGCGTGCGCCCGGATCTGGTGACCGATCAGACCAGCGCCCACGATCCGCTACATGGTTATTTGCCCTCCGGCTGGCGCTGGGAGGAGTATCAGAAAAACGCGCAATCCGATCCCCACGGGACGATGCAGGCAGCGAAACGTTCCATGGCGGCGCATGTTCGGGCGATGCTGGCGTTCAGTCAAATGGGCGTGCCGACCTTTGACTATGGCAACAATATTCGTCAGATGGCGAAAGAGATGGGGGTGGAAAACGCCTTTGATTTTCCGGGATTTGTGCCAGCCTATATTCGTCCGCTGTTCTGTCGTGGCATCGGGCCGTTTCGCTGGGTGGCGCTGTCCGGCGATCCGCAGGATATCTATAAAACCGATGCCAAAGTCAAAGAGATAGTGGCTGAGGATAAACATCTGCATCACTGGCTGGATATGGCGCGCGAGCGCATTCATTTTCAGGGGTTACCGGCGCGTATCTGCTGGGTAGGCCTGGAGTGGCGGCAAAAACTGGGGCTGGCGTTCAACGAAATGGTGCGTTGCGGCGAGGTATCCGCGCCCATTGTGATTGGCCGCGATCACCTGGATTCCGGTTCTGTCGCCAGCCCTAACCGTGAAACCGAAGCGATGCGCGACGGTTCCGACGCGGTTTCCGACTGGCCGCTGTTAAATGCGTTGCTGAATACCGCCAGCGGGGCGACATGGGTATCGCTCCATCATGGCGGCGGGGTGGGAATGGGGTTTTCGCAACACGCCGGTATGGTGATTGTCTGTGATGGCACTGACGAGGCCGCCGCGCGTATTCGCCGCGTGTTACACAACGATCCGGCGACGGGCGTCATGCGCCATGCCGATGCCGGATATGATCTCGCGGTGGAATGCGCTGTTGAGCAAGGTCTGAATTTACCGATGGTTGCGGCGACGCAGGGGAAAGGCTGATATGAACACCATGACACTCACTCCGGGGCAGTTAAGCCTCTCTCAACTGTACGATGTCTGGCGTCATCCGGTACAGCTTCGGCTGGACGCCAGCGCCATTGACGGCATTAACGCCAGCGTCGCGTGCGTCAATGATATCGTTGCCGAAGGGCGTACCGCCTACGGCATCAACACCGGTTTCGGCCTGCTGGCGCAGACGCGCATCGCTGATGAAGACTTGCAAAATCTACAGCGATCGTTGGTGCTGTCTCACGCCGCGGGCGTAGGCGACCCACTGGATGACGCGATGGTGCGTCTGATCATGGTATTGAAAATCAATAGTCTGGCGCGCGGGTTTTCCGGGATTCGGTTGAGCGTGATAGAAGCGCTCATCGCTCTGGTGAATGCCGGCGTGTATCCGCTGATTCCGGCAAAAGGCTCGGTTGGCGCGTCGGGCGACTTAGCGCCGCTGGCGCATCTGTCTCTGACGCTGCTTGGCGAAGGAAAAGCGCGCTGGCAGGGTGAATGGCTTCCGGCGCAGACAGCGCTAAAAAAGGCCGGACTGGAGCCTGTCGCGCTGGCGGCCAAAGAGGGGCTGGCGCTGCTTAACGGCACCCAGGCGTCAACGGCCTTCGCGCTGCGCGGTTTGTTTGAGGCACAGGAGCTATTTGCCTCCGCCGTCGTCTGCGGCGCGCTGACCACCGAAGCCGTACTGGGATCGCGCCGTCCTTTTGATGCGCGCATTCATGCCGCGCGCGGACAACAGGGGCAAATTGACGTCGCGCGGTTGTTCCGGCATCTGCTGACCGATACCAGCGCCATTGCTGAATCACATCACCACTGTCATAAAGTTCAGGACCCGTATTCCCTTCGCTGCCAGCCGCAGGTCATGGGCGCTTGTCTGACCCAGTTACGTCAGACGAAAGAGGTACTGCTGGCTGAGGCCAACGCGGTTTCCGATAATCCGCTGGTCTTTGCCGAGGCGGGGGAGGTGATCTCCGGCGGTAACTTCCATGCTGAACCGGTTGCCATGGCGGCGGATAATCTGGCGCTGGCGATAGCGGAAATTGGCGCGCTATCGGAGCGGCGCATAGCGCTGATGATGGATAAACATATGTCGCAGTTACCGCCGTTCCTGGTGAAAAATGGCGGCGTTAATTCCGGTTTTATGATTGCCCAGGTCACCGCCGCGGCGCTCGCCAGCGAGAATAAAGCGCTGGCGCACCCGCACAGCGTGGATAGCCTGCCGACCTCGGCGAATCAGGAAGATCATGTCTCAATGGCCCCGGCGGCAGGGCGGCGACTCTGGGAAATGGCAGCGAATACCCGCGGCGTCATTGCCGTGGAGTGGCTGGCTGCCTGTCAGGGGATAGATTTACGGGAAGGGTTAACCTCCAGCCCGTTACTGGAACAGGCGCGACAGACACTGCGCCAGCGGGTGGCGCACTATACGCAGGATCGTTTTTTCGCACCCGATATTGAGTGTGCGACGGCGCTGCTGGCGCAAGGCGCGTTACAGCGTCTGGTGCCGGACTTTATGTGAATGCTGCCGGATGGCGAGGCGCTTATTCGGCTTACCCAACCCGTTGGCAGGATAAGACGTTTACGCCGCCATCCGGCACAGCGTTTAACTGAACATCGCCGTGATCGAGGCGCTGGCGAGCGAATGGAAATGCACGTTAAAGCCGACCATCGCGCCGCTGGCGTCTTCATCAACGTCAAGACGCTCGACGTCCAGCGCGTGAACCGTAAAGATATAGCGGTGCGTTTCCCCTTTAGGCGGCGCCGCGCCGCCGTAGCCCGCTTTACCGAAATCGGTACGCGTCTGAATGACGCCGTCTGGTACGGCCACCAGGCCTGAGCCGAACCCCTGGGTCAGTACGCGCGTATCCGCCGGGAGGTTCACCACCACCCAGTGCCACCAGCCGGAGCCGGTCGGCGCGTCGGGATCGTAACAGGTCACGACAAAACTTTTGGTGCCCATCGGCACGTCGTCCCAGGCCAGATGCGGCGAAATATTATCGCCATCGTAGCCCATACCGTTAAAAACGTGGCGATGAGGAAGTTTATCTCCATCGCGCAAATCGTTGCTGATAAGTTTCATGCGCTCTCCTTTTGACTCACCAGAAGTGTAGCCAGAAGCAGCATCGCTTACCGCTGATTAATGGCTAAAAAATGTTTCATTGTGTACCGCGTCATTGACCGCCTGGGTCAAACGGCGCAGTTGATCCGGACGAATAATGTAGGGCGGCATCAGGTAGATTAGCTTGCCGAACGGCCTGATCCAGACGCCTTGCCCGACGAAGAAGCGTTGAAGCGCCGCCATATTGATCGGGTGCGTGGTTTCAACCACCCCAATCGCGCCCAACACCCGCACATCCGCCACCCAGGGCGAACTTTGCGCGGGGGCTAACTCAGCGCGTAACTGAGACTCGATAGACGCCACCTGCTGACGCCATTCGCCGCTTTCCAGCAGCGTCAGGCTGGCGCAGGCGACGGCGCAGGCCAGCGGATTCCCCATAAACGTCGGGCCATGCATAAAACACCCCGCCTCGCCGTTGCTAATAGTCTCTGCAACCTGGCGTGTCGTGAGCGTTGCCGAGAGGGTCATGGTGCCGCCGGTTAAGGCTTTGCCAAGACACAGAATATCCGGCGCGATCCCGGCGTGCTCGCAGGCGAACAGTTTGCCGGTACGGCCAAACCCGGTGGCTATTTCATCGGCAATCAGCAGAATGCCTTCGCGATCGCACATGTTACGGATACGCCTGAGCCATTGTGGATGATATATGCGCATCCCGCCCGCGCCCTGAACGATAGGTTCCAGAATCACGGCGGCTATTTCATGGCGATGCGCGGCCATCAGGCGGGCAAATGGCACGATGTCGCTTTCATCCCATTCGCCATCCATCCGGCTTTGCGGCGCCGGCGCGAACAGATTTTCCGGCAGATAGCCTTTCCACAAGCTGTGCATGGAGTTATCCGGATCGCACACCGACATCGCGCCGAACGTGTCGCCATGATAACCGTGGCGAAACGTCAGAAAACGCTGACGCGATTCGCCGCGCGCCTGCCAGTATTGCAGCGCCATCTTCATGGCCACTTCCACCGACACCGAACCGGAGTCGGCCAGAAAGACACACTCCAGCGGCTCAGGCGTTATCGCGACCAGCTTACGGCACAGATTCACCGCAGGTTGATGGGTTATGCCGCCGAACATGACATGCGACATGGCGTCAATTTGCGCTTTCATCGCCGCATTCAATTGTGGGTGGTGATAACCATGAATGGCCGCCCACCAGGAGGACATCCCCTCAATCAGGCGTTCGCCCGAGGCGAGAACCAGCTCGCAGCCTTCGGCCCGCTCAACGGGATATACCGGCAGCGGCGAGGTCATGGAAGTGTAAGGATGCCAAATATGGCGTTTATCGAAGGCCAGATCGTCCGTTGTCATAATCGACTTGTAAACCAAATTAAAAAGATTTAGGTTTACAAGTCTACACCATATCAAAAACAAACAACATATTTTGGAGAAGCCCGATGGCTCGCCACCCACGCTGGACACTGTCGCAAGTAACCGAATTATTTGAAAAACCACTGCTGGAATTGCTGTTTGAAGCGCAGCAAATTCATCGCCAGCATTTCGATCCGCAGCAGATACAGGTTAGTACGCTGCTGTCGATCAAAACCGGCGCCTGCCCGGAGGATTGTAAATACTGCCCGCAGAGCTCGCGCTATAAAACCGGGCTGGAAGCCGAGCGTTTAATGGAGGTAGAGCAGGTACTGGACTCCGCCCGCAAAGCGAAAAACGCCGGTTCGACCCGCTTCTGTATGGGGGCGGCCTGGAAGAATCCGCATGAACGCGATATGCCTTATCTGGAGCAGATTGTACAGGGCGTCAAAGCGATGGGGCTGGAAACCTGTATGACGCTCGGCATGTTGAACGAGAGCCAGGCGCAGCGTCTGGCTAACGCCGGGCTGGATTACTACAACCACAACCTCGATACCTCGCCGGAGTTTTACGGCAATATCATCACTACCCGTACCTATCAGGAGCGCCTCGACACGCTGGAAAAAGTCCGTGAAGCAGGGATTAAAGTGTGCTCCGGCGGCATTGTGGGTCTGGGCGAAACGGTTACCGATCGCGCCGGACTGTTGTTGCAGTTGGCGAACCTGCCGACGCCGCCGGAAAGCGTGCCAATTAACATGCTGGTGAAGGTGAAAGGCACACCGCTTGCGGATAACGATGACGTGGATGCGTTTGATTTTATTCGTACTATCGCCGTAGCGCGCATCATGATGCCGACCTCATTCGTGCGTCTTTCCGCAGGACGTGAACAGATGAACGAGCAGACCCAGGCGATGTGCTTTATGGCCGGGGCGAACTCGATTTTCTATGGCTGCAAATTGTTAACTACGCCAAATCCGGCAGAGGACAAGGATCTGCAGTTATTCCGTAAGCTGGGGCTGAATCCGCAGCAGACCAGGGTGCTGGCGGGCGATAACGAGCAGCAGCAACGTCTGGAGCAGACGCTGATGACGCCTGACACCGATGATTATTACAACGCGGCAGCCTTATGAGTTGGCAACAACGCGTCGACGATGCGCTGACGGCGCGTCGGGCGACGGATACGTTGCGCCGCCGCTATGTGGTGTCGCAGGGTGCCGGACGCTGGCTGGTAGCGAACGGGCGACAGTATCTTAACTTCTCCAGCAATGATTACCTCGGCTTAAGTCAACACCCTCAGATTATTCGCGCCTGGCAACAGGCAGTGACGCGTTTTGGCGTCGGCAGCGGCGGGTCGGGTCATATCAGCGGTTATTCCGTGGCGCACCAGGCGTTAGAGGAGGAACTGGCGCAATGGTTAGGATATCCACGCGCGCTGCTGTTTATCTCTGGCTTTGCGGCGAATCAGGCGGTCATTACCGCCTTAATGAAAAAAAATGACCGGATTGTGGCCGACAGGTTGAGTCATGCTTCCCTGCTGGAGGCCGCCAATCTGAGTCCGGCGCAGCTTCGCCGCTTTATCCATAACGATACGCAGCATCTGTCGCGTTTACTGCAATCGCCCTGCGTGGGTCAGCAACTGGTGGTGACAGAAGGTGTATACAGCATGGACGGCGACAGCGCGCCGCTGGCGGAAATCCAGCACATTGCCCGCAGGCATCATGCCTGGCTGTTGGTTGATGATGCCCACGGCATCGGCGTGACTGGCGATGAGGGGCGGGGCACCTGCTGGCAACGGGGGGTGAAGCCTGAGTTGCTGGTAGTGACTTTCGGTAAGGGGTTTGGCGTCAGCGGCGCTGCGGTGCTCTGCTCGGAAAGCGTCGCGGATTATCTGCTGCAATTTGCCCGCCATCTGGTTTACAGCACCAGTATGCCGCCCGCCCAGGCGCAGGCGTTAAGCGCCTCGCTGGCGGTGATCCGTAGCGATGAAGGTGGTGAACGGCGCGAAAAACTCGCCGCTCTGGTTCAGCGCTTTCGGGCCGGCGTTAACGCGTCCCGATTTACGCTACTGAATGCCCATAGCGCCATCCAGCCTTTAATCGTGGGCGATAACAGCCGTGCATTGCGCCTGGCGGAGGCGCTGCGTCAACAAGGATGCTGGGCGACGGCGATTCGTCCGCCGACGGTGCCTGTCGGTACGGCGCGCCTGCGCTTAACGTTAACGCAGGCGCATGAAGCGTGCGATATAGACCGTCTGCTGGAGGTGCTGCATGGCGCAGGTGAATAAGCAGGCTATTGCGGCGGCGTTTGGCCGGGCCGCATCGCAATATGAACAGCACGCCTCTTTGCAGCAACACAGCGCGGATGCGCTGCTGACGCTGTTGACAGGCCGCCAGTTTGCCAGTGTGTTGGACGCAGGCTGCGGCCCCGGACGTATGAGTCGTTACTGGCGAGAGCAGGGGAGCGAAGTGACCGCCCTGGATCTTTCGCTGCCGATGCTGCAACAGGCGCGCGATCGTCAGGCGGCGCATCACTATTTGCTGGCGGATATCGAAGCGATTCCCCATGACGCCGAAGTTTTTGACCTGGCCTGGAGCAACCTGGTGGTCCAGTGGTGCGGCGATTTACGCGATGCGTTGAGCGAGTTGTACCGGGTTGTACGGCCCGGCGGCGTGGTGGCGTTTACCACCTTATGCCAGGGGTCGTTGCCGGAGCTGCGTCAGGCATGGCAGGCCGTCGATAATCGAGCTCACGCGAATAGCTTTTTGCCGGAAGAGGCCATTGACCACGCGCTGCGCGGCTGGCGGGCGTCTCGTCATACTCAGGCGATGACATTGTGGTTTGAGGATGCCCTGAGCGCGATGCGCTCGCTTAAAGGCATTGGCGCCACCCATCTTCATGAAGGGCGGGAGTCGGATGTATTAACCCGCGCCCGGCTTAGACAGATTCAGTTGGCATGGCCGCAGCGGCAGGGGAAATATCCGCTGACGTACCATCTTTTTATGGGAGTGATTGAACGTGACTAAACGCTATTTTGTCACCGGTACTGATACTGAAGTCGGTAAAACGGTCGCCAGTTGCGCCTTATTGCAGGCCGCAACGCAGTTAGGTTATCAAACCGTAGGCTATAAGCCCGTCGCTTCCGGCAGCGAAATGACAACCGATGGGCTACGCAATAGCGATGCCCTGGCCTTGCAGCGTAACAGCAGCCTGCCGCAACCTTATTCCGCTATCAATCCTTATACTTTTGCCGAGCCTACCTCTCCCCACATCGTTAGCGCCGACGAAGGCCGGTCGATAGACGCGGCGGTGTTATCACGCGGATTGCGAACGCTGGAGGCGCAGGCAGATTGGGTGTTGACAGAAGGGGCGGGCGGCTGGTTTACACCGCTCTCTGCCACGCTGACGTTTGCCGACTGGGTACAGACGGAGCAGCTGCCAGTGATTCTGGTTGTTGGCGTCAAGCTGGGCTGTATTAATCACGCCATGCTGACGGCGCTGGCGGTAGAACAGGCCGGATTACCGCTTGTCGGATGGATAGCCAACGACGTACAGCCGCCGGGCGCGCGTCATGGTGAATATCTCGCGACGCTTCGCCGCGTCATACCTGCCCCGCTATTAGGGGAAATCCCGTGGCTGGGCGTTTCTCCATCGCAGGCGGCGACAGGACAGTATCTTGACCTTAGCCTCCTGGAACGCGCCTGACCGCGCTTAAAAACCGCCTTCTTGCAGGATCAGACGATCCTGCTGTTCTTTCGCCAGACCCTCCTGACGTCGCCAGGCTAAAAATGTGCAAAATGTGAGCGTCTACGCCTCAATTTTTCCCTTCTCGTTAGCCAATAATCTGCCAAAAATAGCGATAATTTTTTTTTATCGCCCGGCGAAAACGTCAGGGGCTGATTTTGCCAGGCGGCAGGGGATACGGGCTGGAAGCAGTTATCCACTATTCCTGTGGATAACCTTGTGTATTAGAGTTAGAAAACACAACGTAAGCGAGAGGCGACGCGGCCTGCGACTAAATTGGCGCGAAAGACGGCTTGAGAAAATATCCCTTTTCAGACAGCAAGTTATATAAAATCAATGGTTGTAAAGGAAGGGGGATACGTTGACATAAAACTTTCATCATCCCACTTGACAAATGTTAAAAAAGACTCTGGCCTGGGGATAACCCGCACACTGCTGGAATTTTACCCCGCGACTGTCTATGTTTTACCTCTAAATAGCGTGGGGTATCTGCCGATAGCCATTATACACTGAATTGTTACTGTTTTTTCATCCAGTATTTTTTATTGGCAATATTCACCGTCGAGAGTAAAATTACACCCCTGCCCGCTCACTCCTTCAGGTAGCCGCTCATGAGTAAACCGTTCAAACTGAATTCCGCTTTTAAACCTTCTGGCGATCAGCCGGACGCTATACGTCGTCTGGAAGAAGGGCTGGAGGACGGGCTGGCGCATCAGACGTTATTGGGCGTGACCGGCTCCGGGAAGACATTCACCATTGCCAACGTCATTGCGGACTTGCAGCGGCCAACGATGGTGCTTGCGCCCAATAAAACCCTGGCGGCGCAGCTTTACGGCGAAATGAAAGAGTTTTTCCCGGAAAACGCGGTCGAGTATTTCGTCTCCTACTATGACTACTATCAGCCGGAAGCGTATGTGCCAAGTTCGGATACGTTTATCGAAAAAGACGCTTCGGTAAACGAACATATTGAGCAAATGCGGTTGTCGGCAACGAAAGCGTTGCTTGAGCGACGCGATGTCGTGGTGGTGGCTTCCGTGTCCGCGATTTACGGTCTGGGCGATCCGGATCTCTACCTGAAAATGATGCTGCATCTGACGGTGGGAATGCTGATTGACCAGCGCGCGATTTTGCGTCGGCTGGCGGAATTGCAATACACCCGTAACGATCAAGCTTTTCAGCGTGGTACCTTTCGCGTGCGCGGCGAAGTGATCGACATCTTCCCGGCTGAATCTGACGACATCGCGCTACGCGTTGAGCTGTTTGATGAAGAAGTGGAACGCCTGTCGTTGTTCGACCCGTTAACCGGGCAGGTAGCGTCAACGGTGCCACGTTATACTATCTATCCCAAAACGCACTACGTGACGCCGCGCGAGCGTATTCTGCAGGCGATGGAAGAGATAAAAGATGAGCTGGCGGACAGGCGTAAGGTCTTACTGGCAAATAATAAGCTGCTTGAAGAGCAGCGATTAAGCCAGCGCACGCAGTTCGATTTAGAGATGATGAACGAGCTGGGTTACTGCTCAGGCATTGAAAACTATTCCCGCTTTCTGTCGGGCCGCGGGCCGGGCGAACCGCCGCCAACCTTGTTCGATTATCTTCCCGCCGACGGACTGCTGGTGGTGGATGAATCTCATGTCACCATCCCGCAGATAGGCGGCATGTACCGCGGCGACCGGGCGCGCAAAGAGACGCTGGTCGAGTATGGCTTCCGTCTGCCTTCGGCGCTGGATAACCGTCCGCTGAAGTTTGAGGAGTTTGAAGCCTTAGCGCCGCAAACTATCTATGTTTCCGCCACGCCCGGCAACTATGAGCTGGAAAAATCTGGTGATGAGGTGGTGGATCAGGTCGTGCGACCGACCGGGCTGCTGGACCCGATTATTGAAGTGCGTCCGGTGGCGACCCAGGTGGACGATCTGCTGTCCGAAATTCGTCAGCGTGCGGCCATTAATGAGCGTGTCCTTGTCACTACGCTTACCAAACGGATGGCGGAAGATTTGACCGAATATCTGGAAGAACACGGCGAGCGCGTGCGTTACCTGCACTCAGATATTGATACCGTGGAGCGCATGGAAATCATCCGCGATTTGCGTCTGGGCGAGTTTGACGTTCTGGTGGGGATTAACCTGCTGCGCGAAGGGCTGGATATGCCGGAAGTCTCGCTGGTGGCGATTCTGGACGCCGATAAAGAGGGTTTCCTGCGCTCCGAGCGCTCCCTGATTCAGACCATAGGCCGTGCGGCGCGTAACGTTAATGGTAAAGCGATTCTGTATGGCGATAAAATCACGCCGTCGATGGCGAAGGCGATTGGCGAAACCGAGCGACGTCGCGAGAAGCAGCAGAAGTACAACGAAGAGCACGGTATCACTCCACAGGGGCTGAATAAAAAAGTGGTCGACATCCTGGCGCTGGGGCAGAACATTGCGAAAACCAAAGCGAAGGGGAAAGGCAAGGGCCGTTCTACGGCAAAAGCCGGGATTGTCGAACTGGAGATGACGCCGAAAGCGTTGCAGCAGAAAATTCATGAACTGGAAGGGCAAATGATGCAGCACGCGCAAAATCTGGAGTTTGAAGAAGCCGCGCAAATCCGCGACCAGTTGCACCAGTTACGCGAGCTGTTTATCGCGGCGTCGTAATTTCTTACCGGTGGCGCTGCGCTTACCAGGTCTACCCAGGCCGGATAAGGCGTTTACGCCGCCATCCGGCAATGGCGTCTAAATCATTAACCCAACGCCTGTAGCGCTTTTTCCAGCGCATTGTGTAATAACTGACGATCGTGGCGATAGGGGATATCGCTGGCCTCCAGCACTTCCTGAATCACCAGCCGATCGTTCACCGCACTGACGTCAACTCGCGGCCCAACCACTACTGCGTCAATGACTTTTTTGCCAATATATTGCTCCATCATTGCCAGCTTATCGACCAGCGTTAAACTGGCGGCGGGCAGACTTAATTCGCGGCCCAGATTGCCGATATACACCATGGGCGCCGGGGTGCGCCGCAGCGCCTGCGCCAGTTCATCCAGCAGCAGGCAAGGCATCAGGCTGGTATAAAAACTGCCAGGGCCAATCAGAATCAGATCCGCGTCATTAATGGCCTGTACCGCTTCCCGCGTCGCCGGAACGTTTGGCGTTAACATGATCTCCTGCGGCGGCGTCGCTAACTGATCGATATTCACCTCGCCGTAAATCTCATGCCCCTGATCGTCAATCGCCATCAGATCTACCGGTAGCTCCGACATCGGGATCAGCTGCGCGTCCACTTTAAGCAGATTACGAATTAAATTAATCGCTTCCAGAGGCCGCACGCTCAGGTGATCTAACGCCTTTAACATCAAATTTCCGAGGTTATGACCAGAAAGTTCGCCATTACCGCCAAAACGATACTCAAACATAGCGGATGCGACGCTGGGTTCGGTAATTAACTGATTCAGACAGTTGCGCATATCGCCCCAGGCGATCCCGCCTTCCGACCGGCGAATACGGCCAGTTGACCCCCCGTTATCTGTGGTAGTCACAATGCCGGTCAGGCGCGAACCTAAAGAAGAAAGCGAGGAGAGGACGCGTCCTAATCCATGCCCTCCGCCGAGGGCAACGACACGATCAAGGTCAGCCAGCGTACGATTGCGCATAAAAATTCCTGAAGTCAAATAAGCAGCGCTACAGTAGCGCAAGTCGTGGGTTTTCAGCAATTAGCCGACCGGCTAAAAGACAATTAATTATTCCCGACTACCCCTTTATAGCGAGGGCGTTACCACGGCTAAATGATATATATCAATGTAAAAGTGTGATTTTCACGTATTCTGTCGCTAAATAGTACGATCATATCGCTATGTATATGTTTATATAGCGAAAGCGTGATGGCGAAATTGTCATTTACACGCTAGTATCGGCGTAACCACAGTAAACACTCTAGCCTCTGCACCTGGGTCATTTTTGATACGGTGCTTTGGCCGTGACAACGTTTAACGTTTGCCACCAGGGCGCAGGAAGAAATGACTCCGCCTCCCGTATTTGGAAAGGTGTACATGGCTTCACAACTTACCGATGCTTTCGCGCGTAAGTTTTACTACTTGCGTTTGTCGATTACCGATGTGTGTAACTTTCGTTGCACCTACTGCCTGCCGGATGGCTACAAACCTGGCGGCGTCACTAACAACGGTTTCCTTACCGTCGATGAAATTCGTCGCGTTACGCGCGCTTTTGCCAGTCTTGGCACGGAAAAGGTGCGTCTTACCGGCGGCGAGCCTTCACTACGCCGCGATTTTACCGACATCATTGCCGCCGTGGGTGAAAATGATGCTATTCGCCAGATCGCGGTGACCACTAACGGTTATCGACTGGCGCGCGATGCCGCGAACTGGCGCGAAGCGGGTCTGACGGGCGTCAATGTTAGCGTGGATAGTCTGGATGCGCGTCAGTTCCATGCGATTACCGGTCAGGACAAATTCCGCCAGGTGATGGCGGGCATCGATGCCGCCTTTGACGCCGGTTTCGAAAAGGTGAAAGTCAACACCGTGCTAATGCGCGACGTGAATCACCATCAGTTGGATACCTTCCTTGCCTGGATTCAGCCTCGCCCCATTCAGCTACGCTTCATTGAACTTATGGAGACGGGCGAGGGGAGCGATCTCTTCCGCAAACATCATATTTCGGGTCAGGTATTGCGCGACGAGCTGATTAAGCGCGGTTGGATCCACCAGCAACGCCTGCGTAGCGATGGCCCGGCGCAGGTTTTTTGTCATCCCGATTACGCCGGTGAGATCGGCCTCATTATGCCGTATGAAAAAGATTTCTGCGCCACCTGTAACCGCCTGCGTGTTTCGTCCGTCGGTAAGCTGCATTTATGTCTGTTTGGCGACGGCGGCGTGAGTTTACGCGACCTGTTACAGGATGACGCGCAGCAATGCGCGCTTGAGGAACGTATTTCCGACGCGTTGCGGGAGAAAAAGCAGACCCATTTCCTTCACCAGAGCAATACTGGTATTACGCAAAATTTATCTTACATTGGCGGTTAATCCTTAATAAGGAGATTTCAGATGAGTCAGGTCAGCGCTGAATTTATCCCGACCCGCATCGCTATTCTTACTGTTTCCAGCCGACGCGGCGAAGAAGACGACACCTCCGGTCATTATCTGCGTGATTCGGCGCAGGAGGCCGGGCATGAAGTGGTGGCGAAAGCCATCGTTAAAGAGAACCGTTACGCGATTCGCGCCCAGGTTTCCGCCTGGATCGCCAGTGATGAGGTGCAGGTCGTATTGATAACTGGTGGGACCGGTTTGACCGAAGGCGATCAGGCGCCGGAAGCGCTGTTGCCGCTGTTCGATCGTGAAGTGGAAGGATTTGGCGAAGTGTTTCGCATGCTCTCGTTTGAAGAGATCGGCACCGCAACTCTGCAGTCGCGCGCGGTAGCTGGCGTGGCGAATAACACCTTGATTTTCGCCATGCCGGGATCCACAAAAGCGTGCAGAACCGCATGGGAGAATATCATTGCGCCGCAGCTGGATGCCCGTACACGCCCATGTAATTTTCACCCTCATTTAAAGAAATAACGATGTCGCAATTAACCCATATAAACGCCGCAGGCGAAGCGCACATGGTGGACGTTTCCGCGAAAGCGGAAACCGTTCGTGAAGCACGGGCGGAAGCATTCGTTACCATGCGTAGTGAAACGCTGGCGATGATTGTTGATGGCAAACACCACAAGGGCGATGTTTTCGCGACCGCCCGAATTGCTGGTATTCAGGCCGCCAAACGCACCTGGGAGCTGATCCCGCTGTGCCACCCGCTACTGCTAAGTAAAGTGGAGATTCAGCTTCAGGCCGAGCCGGAGCATAACCGCGTGCGTATTGAGTCTCTGTGTCGTCTGACCGGTAAAACCGGCGTCGAAATGGAAGCATTAACCGCGGCGTCCGTCGCGGCGTTAACCATCTACGACATGTGTAAAGCGGTACAAAAAGATATGGTAATTGGTCCGGTGCGCCTGCTGGCGAAAAGCGGCGGCAAATCGGGGGATTTTAAGGTGGATGCGCATGATTAAGGTGCTTTTCTTCGCCCAGGTTCGCGAGCTTACAGGAACTGACGCGCTGGATCTTCCAGCAGATTTTTCCACCGTTGAGTCGCTGCGACAGCATCTGGCGACAAAGAGCGATCGCTGGGCGCTGGCGCTGGAAGACGGCAAGCTGTTGGCGGCGGTCAACCAGACGCTGGTAAGTTTTGACCATCCGCTGACGGCGGGTGATGAAGTGGCGTTTTTCCCGCCAGTCACGGGGGGCTAACATGCGCGAAACGCGAATTGTAGTCGGCCCTGCGCCGTTTAGCGTCGGGGAGGAATATTCCTGGCTGGCGGCGCGCGACGAAGACGGCGCGGTCGTCACCTTTACCGGAAAAGTGCGCAATCATAACCTGGGCGATAGCGTTAAGGCGCTGACGCTGGAGCATTATCCCGGCATGACCGAGAAAGCTCTGGCGGAGATCGTCGCGAAGGCGCGTTCCCGCTGGCCGCTGGGGCGGGTCACGGTGATTCATCGCGTTGGCGAATTATGGCCGGGCGATGAGATTGTGTTTGTCGGCGTCACCAGCGCGCACCGCAGTAGCGCGTTCGACGCCGGTCAGTTCATTATGGATTATCTGAAAACCCGTGCGCCGTTCTGGAAGCGTGAAGCTACGCCGGAAGGCGATCGCTGGGTCGAAGCGCGCGACAGCGACCAGCAGTTGGCGAAACGTTGGTAGCAGAATGTGATACGCTTTAGGGTATCATTTCCACACAGGAGTTCATCATGGACAGATTTCCACGATCTGATTCAATAGTGCAGGCGCGATCCGGCCTGCAGACCTATATGGCGCAAGTGTATGGCTGGATGACGGTCGGACTGTTACTGACCGCGTTTATCGCGTGGTATGCGGCTAATACGCCAGCCGTCATGATGTTTGTCTTTTCCAGTAAGATCACTTTCTTTGGCTTAATTATTGCCCAGCTTGCGCTGGTGTTTGTTCTGTCGGGACTGGTGCATAAACTTAGCGCCGGAATGGCGACGACGCTGTTTATGCTCTATTCGGCGCTAACCGGATTGACGTTATCCAGTATTTTTATCGTTTACACCTACTCCTCTATCGCCAGCACGTTTGTGGTGACGGGGGGAATGTTTGGCGCCATGAGCCTGTACGGGTACACCACTAAGCGCGATCTTAGCGGTTTCGGCAATATGCTGTTTATGGCGCTTATTGGTATCGTTCTGGCCTCGCTGGTCAATTTCTGGCTGAAGAGTGAAGCGCTGATGTGGGCGGTAACCTATATCGGGGTGGTGGTGTTTGTCGGTCTGACGGCCTATGACACGCAGAAACTGAAGAATATCGGCGAGCAAATAGATACCCGCGATAGCGCTAATCTGCGTAAATATTCGATTCTCGGCGCGTTAACGCTGTACCTGGACTTTATCAACCTGTTCCTGATGTTACTGCGTATTTTTGGCAATCGCCGCTAATTATAGCGATCTCTTAAAATCCTGGCCCTGCGCCAGGATTTTTTTAGGACTATATTTAGGGCGAAACAGCATAAATATCTTAGAAATGTTTTCCTGCGCTTGCCATTCTTATCACCGTGATCATGTGAAGAGTGATAAATGACAAGTGGGCCCTCTGGCTGCAATACGTATACGGCAAATAGCATTTATTCCCGCGACAATGTTATCCCTTACCTATTGGTATACTGCGTTGGGACTATGGTGTACCGCCGGCATTATATGGTTAACGTTGTATACTCATTTTTTGATAACCCACGTTCAACCTGTTGTTGTTTTGTGGGTATCAGCACTTTTGCTTGGCCTGGGGTATGGGGCCGTTACCTGTCTTTCCCGCTTTGGCACTGTTGTCGTAACGTTGATATATATTGCCATCATTACACTTACCGGCGTGTCATTAGCTTACCTTTTCTCAGGTGGCGCGACCATTTTCGTGATTGTTGGAATCATGTTTAGTCTTAATGCCTTATTTATTTTCTATCTGAATATCAGTTCTGGTCTGTTCAGGCCGTTAATTTTTATGGCGGTAAGCGGGATCATCGCTGCGATAGTTGTCAATAGCCTGGTGGCCAGTAGCACTCTGGTCTGGATAGTCAGTGTGCTGACGGTATTGGTGTGGACATTGATTACAGCACTAGAAAAATCGACACTTCACGGTTATGCCCGCATGTTATACCACGGCGAGTTTTCATCGCTGCCTCGTTGCGCTTTACTTGGCGCGCTGACGCTTTACCTTGGCATTATTAATGCTGTGGTTACGCTGTGTCGTTATATCATTTTGATGATTCTGGAAATACTATTATCTTTCAGGCCATAGGCGTTACAGGTTTTTTATTCAGGTTGGTAATAATGGGTATAATGAGTAAATTATGTGGCGAAAAATTTTGGTTAGCGTTTTGTGAAGCTAAGGACGTCACTCGCGCCATTAAAAATGGCGGCGAGGATTTTAATAAGAAATGTTCACCAGCGCTGATTTCTCATTTTATTACCGGTTCGTCATGGGAACATTCATTACCCAATCCTGCGCCTGTTTGCGCGTTTAGTTTTATGCTTATTGTGGGGGGGGTGTGCAGTGCGCATTTTGCTTTCGATAAGTTTATTCTATATTGGCCGCTAAATATAATCATTTATTTTGGCAGTGCTATAGGTATGGTGTTATGCGTTATGGCTGAGCTATGGCTTATTGCCAAAGGTTTTATCCTGGGGTTGCGCCTCTGCGTTTTACTGCTTTTATTAAACATTGTATTCTGCGGTACTGGATTATTTGACGTGTTGTGCCAGCAAAATGGTGAATTAAGGGGCGATCTGGTTATCGCGATTATTATGGTTGTGCTTTGCCGCTGGGTGATGAATGGCGAAACGTTTACGATGATGATTCGGTTCTGCCTGGGGCGTCGATTAGTGCGAGTCGCATTACAAAAATATCTCACCTCACAGACAAGGAAATGATAAGCCCATGAACCTGATGACGTGGCTAACAGGAAAAACACTGGCGGAGCTGGTGAAAAAAGGGCAGTTGATCCCGCCAGAAATTAAGTTACCTGTGTATCCGGCCAGCCACTACAAAAAAAACTGGTATGAACAAGGTATTCCTCACGGAGGCGTTATTGGGCTTACGGCGATCATGATGACCATGACATGGATCGTCAGTATAAACATGGTTATTGCGCAGTTTGAGCTGCACAATAAAAAGCATCTGGAGCTGGTCTTCTTCCTGGCCGTGGGCTATATCGCTTTTCTTACCCCGTCAAATCAGCTGCTGCTTAAAGGAAGAATGAGCGGGGTCATTATTTACCGGTATGCGCTATTGCTGGCCATTATTTCCGTTACGTTGGCAACGTTCTGTACCCTGTCATCAGTATCCATGGGCGAGTTTAACGAAGTGCTCCTGCTGCTGTTTAGCTGGTCATTGCTGCTTTTTTCCCGCTTACAGATGAATACGTCTTTTTTCTCAGCATATGTTTATTTTTACCGGATAAAACGCGTTGTGCTGGAAAGCGAAAACGCGTCTGCTTAAATTTATTTCGCCATCGCCCGCTCGTTTTTCGCCCGCAGCTTCTTCGCCCGGCTTTCCAGGATCAGGTAGCACACCAGCGCCAGCAACAGGGGAATAAAATAGTAAAGCACGCGGTACGCGAGCAGGGCGGCGATAATCGTGCCTTGCGACGTATGTTCGCCCGCCAGCAACGCGATGAATACGGCCTCCAGCACGCCGATGCCTGCCGGAATATGCACGATGACGCCCGCGATACTGCTCACCAGCAGTACGCCCAGCACAAAGAAATAGTTCACGTCCTGACCCATCAGCAGCCAGATGATGGCGCCCATCGCCATCCAGTTCGCGCTGGAGATCGCCATCTGCGCCAGCGCGAATTTCCATGATGGTAGCACCAGTTTCTGTCCTTTAATCGTCATATGCCGCCGCTTCGCAAAGGCGCAAAACCACAGATAGACCGCGATAATCAACAACAAAACGATACCGAGAATACGTAGCGTGCCTTCATCGATATACCAGTGGTCGGGAAGCTGGACAACGCCGAAGGTAAAAATGATGCCGCCCAGCAGAATATAGCCCAGCCAGTTAGTGGTAATGCTGAGCGAGAAAATGCGCGTGATAGTACTGCCGGGCAACCCGAGGCGAGAGTATAGTCGGTAACGCATCCCGATCCCGCCGACCCAGGTGCTGAGCGTCAGGTTAAAGGCATAGCAGACGAACGATACCAACATCACCTGCCGCTTCGCCAGCTTATGGCCGCAATAAAGCCGTCCAAGCAGGTCGTAGCAGCCGTACAGAAGATAGCTAACGATCACCAGTCCCACAGCGCTTAAAAGCGCCGTGCGGTTATAGTCGCGGATGACGGTCCAGACATCGCCCCAGTCGACCTTTTTAGCATAAACCACCAGCAGAACGACGACCGCAATAAAAAACAGCCAGGTCAGCACTTTTTTAGCCAGCCGCCAGCGCGGATGCGATTTAGCCATTAGGGCTTCACTCCTGTATTTTCTGGATCAACGCGATCCTGGGTTTCCATTTCTGGCTGGGCAGGCGGGGGAACCTGCGCCAGATGCGGGGTATGCGCAGGTAGCCAGCCGACCAGCGCCGGGAAATGACGTAAAAAGTGGAACGCCAGCACGCTTTTGGTCAGGTTCCACCAGGTGCGTTTCGGCAGCATAGACTCATCGACCTGCTTACAATCATTCACGATGATGCCTTGTAAATTATCGCGCAGGGTCTGGTTAAAAGTACGATCGTGAATGATCAGGTTAGCTTCAAGGTTAAGCGACAGGCTGAGCGGATCGAGATTACTCGACCCTACCGTGGCCCAGTGATCGTCCATCAGCGCCACCTTGCCATGCAGCGGACGGCGTCGGTATTCATAAACCTGCACGCCGCCCTTCACCAGATAGTTATAGAGCAACCGCGCGCCGACTTTGACTATCGGCATATCTGGTTCCCCCTGGACAATCAGTTTTACGCTCACGCCACGGCGAGCGGCTTTACGCATTGCGTGGAGCAAGCGATAGCCGGGGAAAAAATAGGCGTTAGCGATAATCACTTCACGCTTTGCCTGGGTCAGCATTTTCAGATAATGACGTTCGATATCGTCGCGGTGCTCTTCGTTATCCCGCCAGACAAACAGCGCCTGCGCTTCGCCGGGGTGACGGTTTTCTTCAGCCTGGTGATGGCGCTTCCACCAGCGGCGCGCGGGGCTTTGCCCCGGCAGATTCTCGACTTCGAATTGCAGGATATCGGCCACAACAGGCCCTTCGACCCGTACCGCGTAGTCTTGTTTCGCCTGCGGGCCGTAATCCGACATATGTTCGGCGGAGTAGTTAATGCCGCCGACAAAGGCAATACGATCATCAATCACCACAATTTTGCGGTGCATTCGGCGGAAGATATTGGTTCGCAACCCCAGTAGACGCGGGCGGGGGTCGTAATAGCGGAAAATCACGCCCGCCGAGGTTAATTCGCCGACAAACGCGTCGCTGAGATCGGGAGAGCCGTAGCCGTCGAGTAATACTTCGGCTTTTACGCCGCGCTGTGCGGCTTTTAGCAGAGCGGCATGGAGTTTTTTACCCACCTCATCTTCAAACAAGATAAAGGTTTCCAGAATGATTTTTTGCTGTGCCTGAGCGATAGCCTCAAACACGGCAGGATAGAACTGGTCGCCGTTTTCCAGTAGCTGAATTTGATTACCTTCACGCCAGCCGCATTTCATAGATGGATCTCCGCGCTAAGGGGGGCATGGTCTGATAAATGTCGCCAGTTCCGCAGCGGTAGCGCCGTAGGAGAACTGGCGTTCGCATTCTTGACGTAAATACGATCGAGTCGCAGCAGCGGCATACTCACCGGGAATGTGCGCGCCGGTCGGCCATGGGCACGGGTGAATATCTCCTCCAGCCCGGCCGCGTTTAACGGCGGGCCGGCCTTTTGCCGCCAGTCATTAAAGTCTCCGGCCACCAGCACCGGTTCTGATTCCGGCAAGGCATTCACCCATCCCGCCAGCATGGTTAACTGTGCCTGGCGATGGCTCTCCCGCAGGCCGAGATGTACGCACATGACGTGGATAGGGCGGTTGAGCATGGGCGGCGTAATGCGGCAATAGAGCACGCCGCGTTTTTCGCTACCGCCGACCGAGACGTCGCGATTTTCATAATGTTCAATGGGATAGCGAGATAGAACCGCGTTACCGTGATGGCCTTCCGGATAGACCGCATTGCGGCCATAGGCGAAATCGCTCCACATGGTGTCGGCCAAAAATTCATAGTGGGTAGTGTCCGGCCAGTTTTCGATATGCAGCGGATGCACTTCATGCGCACCCATCACTTCTTGCAGACAGACGATATCGGCGCCGACCGTTCTGACAGCGTCGCGCAGCTCCGGCAGGATGAAGCGTTTATTAAAGGCGGTAAAACCTTTGTGCGTATTAATTGTGAGCACTTTGAATGAAAAATTTCGCGTGTGTTGAGTCATTTTCTTCCTGTCCGCGTCACTATCCTGATTGAAATAGTGTAGTCGTCGTCACAAAAAGATGCGGTCTTACGGAATTTTCCGTAAAGTTCGGTACTCTGAATAATGAGAGAAAAATGCTTCAGGAGAAAAGCCATGAAGTGGCAACAACGCGTTCGTGTCGCAACCGGCCTCGGTTGTTGGCAGATTATGTTGCATTTACTGGTAGTGGCGATGCTGGTAATAGGCTGGATGAGCGGCACATTAGTGCGCGTCGGCCTGGGATTATGCGTGCTTTATGGCGTGACGGTACTGCTGATGCTGGCGTTGCAGCGCCATCATGAGCAACGCTGGCGCGATGTGGCGGATGTGCTGGAAGAGCTGACTACCACCTGGTACTTCGGCACCGCGCTGATTGTCCTCTGGCTGCTATCCCGCGTATTGCAAAACAATGTCTTGCTGGCGCTGGCGGGGCTGGCTATCCTGGCCGGGCCCGCCGTGGTCTCGCTACTGGCGAAAGATAAAAAGCTACATCACTTTGCGTCTAAACATCGCATACGCCGCTGACCCCGTGGTGGCCGCTATCACCAGTAGCGGCCACAAACTTCCCCAGACAATTCCCAGACTCGCATCCTTAAGATAAATTTGCTTGGTAATATCAGTAAAGTGGCGGATAGGATTTATCCACGTCAGGTTTTGCAGCCAGACCGGCATATTTTCCACCGGCGAGACATACCCCGAGAGCAAAATCGCCGGCATCATAAAGACAAAGACGCCGATAAACGCCTGCTGTTGCGTGGCGCAAAGCGATGATATCAGCAAGCCAAAGCCTACCAGCGACAGCCCGTAAATCACCATCGTGAAATAAAATAGCGCTAACGAACCGGCGAAGGGAATTTGGTATGCCCAAATGCCGATAGCCAGCACGATCGTGGCCTGGAAGGTTGCGACAATCAGCGCCGGCACCGCTTTACCAACGAAAATCTGCCAGGTGGTGAGCGGAGAGACCAGTAGCTGATCCAGAGTGCCTTGTTCACGCTCGCGGGCGACGGACAGCGAAGTGACGATCATCACGCCGATAGTGGTGATCATGGCGATCAGCGAGGGCACCACAAACCACTTGTAGTCCAGATTTGGGTTATACCAGTTGCGTACCACCAGTTCGCTATTGTTGGGCTTTGGCTTGCCGTCCATCAATGTCTGCTGATACTCCTTGACGATCTGTTGCAGATAATTGGCGGCGATTTGCGCGCTGTTGGAGTTACGTCCATCAAGAATGAGTTGCATCGGCGCAGGCTGGAAGGTATCCAGATTCCGCGAGAAATCCGCCGGGAAGCGCACCAGCAGCAGCGCTTTTTGCGTATCGATAGTCGGCTGGATCTCCTGCGGACTGTTCAGCAATAGCACATGGGTAAACGCTTTCGCGCGGGCAAAGCGCTGGGTAAGTTCTACCGAATGTTTGCCGTTATCTTCGTTATAGATGGCGATAGTCGCGTTAGTGACTTCAAGCGTCGCGGCGAACGGAAACAGGATGACCTGAATCAGCACCGGCAGAATCAGGATCGCGCGCGTTTGCGGTTCGCGTAAAAGCGATTGCAGTTCTTTGCGAATTAACGTCCATAAACGATGAAACATGCCCGTCCTCTCAGTCCAGTTTGTAGGCCTGATAAGCAAAGCGCATCAGGCATAATGCCGGATGGCGGCGTGAACGCCTTATCCGGCCTACGACGACTACATGGCCCGTAGGCCCGGTAAGCATAGCGCCACCGGGCAAAATACGAGCGCCAGAGTTAATCCAGCCGTCGTTTGGTTTTTAGCCACGTCAGGCCAATAAACATCACCGCCGAGGCGATTAAAAACAGTACGTTAACGCCTAACACGACCGGAATATTGCCGGCCAGAAACAGACTTTGCAGGGTGCTAACAAAATAGCGCGCCGGAATAATATAGGTCACCGCGCGGATCACCGCAGGCATACTGTCTATCTGGAAGATAAACCCGGACAGCATAATTGAGGGCAAAAAGGCGGCGTTCAGCGCCACCTGCGCGGCGTTAAACTGGTTGCGAGTGATGGTGGAAATCAACAGCCCCATCCCCAGCGTACTCAGTAAAAACAGGCTGGTGATGATAAACAGAATCACCAGCGAACCGCGATACGGCACGCCGAGAATAAACACCGATACCAGCATACAGAGCAGCATCGCCAGCATACCGAGAAAGTAATAGGGAATAAGCTTACACAGCAGCAGTTCAACACGCGTCACTTCGGTTGAGAGCAGCGCCTCCATCGTGCCGCGTTCCCATTCGCGGGCAACGACCAGCGAGGTGAGGATTGCGCCAATTACCGTCATGATAATGGTCACCGCCCCAGGAATAATAAAATGCTGACTGATCGCCGCCGGGTTAAACCAGTAGCGCGTCTGGACGTCGATGAGCGGTTCAAAGGTGTCGCCGCGATCTTCCGCCCGCTGCTGTTGCCAGATTTGCCAGATGCCTTCAACATAACCCTGAACGAAGTTGGCGGTGTTTGGCTCGCTGCCGTCGGTAATCACCTGAATCGGCGCGCTGTCACCGGCGCGCGCCATTTGCTGCGCGAAATCCACCGGAATCACCACCAGTCCGCGAATGCGTCCGGCCTGCATTTTTTCAATTAATTCATGGCGATTATCGCTAATGGTCGCGTCGATATAGGGTGAACCGGTCATCGCATGAGTGAAATCCAGCGCCTCCTGGCTTTGTTGTTCAAGCAGAATCCCCACCCGCAGCTTGCTGGAGTCAAGGTTAATGCCGTAACCAAAAATAAACAGCAACAGCAGCGGGATCACCACCGCAATCAGCCAGCTACTGGGATCGCGCACGATCTGGCGCGTCTCTTTGACGCACAACGCACGCACGCGGCGCCAGGAGAGAGACTTACTCATGCGTATGCTCCTTATCCCAGTCATTGATGAGAGTGATAAAGGCCTGCTCCATCGTCGGATCGGCCTGTTGCTCATCGGCGGCCTGCGCTTTGAGATCGTCCGGCGTACCGCTGGCGATAAGCTTCCCACGATAAACCAGTCCGATGCGATCGCAATATTCCGCCTCATCCATAAAGTGGGTCGTCACCATTACCGTGACCCCTTTTTCCACCATGCTATTAATGTGCAGCCAAAATTCACGGCGGGTGAGGGGATCAACCCCGGACGTGGGTTCATCAAGGAATAAAATATCCGGTTCGTGCATCAGCGAGCAGGCCAGCGCCAGTCGCTGTTTAAAGCCCAGCGGCAGCGCATCGGTGGGATGCGACGCGATGCTTTTCAGACCAAACGCTTCACTCATGCGCTGAATTTTTTCATTTTGCGCGCGGCCCCGCAAACCGTAGACGCCGGAGAAAAAACGCAGGTTCTGCTCAACCGTCAGGTTGCCGTAAAGCGAAAATTTTTGCGCCATATAGCCCAGATGCTGACGGGCTTTGCCGGAGCTGACTTTCAGGTCCATATCCAGCACCAGCGCCTTGCCGGACGTCGGCACCAGCAGGCCGCACATCATTTTAAAGGTGGTTGATTTACCCGCGCCGTTCGGGCCGAGCAGGCCAAAAATCTCGCCGCGTTGTACGACGAAATTAACATGGTCCGTGGCCGCGAAATCACCAAATTTTTTCGTCAGTTCCTGCGCTTCAATCACCGTTTCGCCGGCAGTGCCTTCAACCGTATGCAGGATTGAACCCAGCGGAGACTCCGAGGTTCCCGCTCCGCCAAGCAGATCGATAAACGCATCTTCGAAGCGCGGCGCGGTCTCATTGAGGGTGATTTCCGGCATTCCTTCGGCCTGACGAATATCTGCTGCGGTCGCCTCTTTTTTCAGGATCAGGCGTACCGAACGTCCCTGAATCATGCCGTCGCTCACCTGCGGCAGTCTGAGGGCTCTCTGTAGCAACTTACGGTTGTTTTCCTGTGGACTGCTCATCAGAAAGCTGCGCCCGGCCATCGTTTGCGTCAGCGCTTTAGGTTCGCCCTGATAGAGTAGCTCGCCTTCATTCATCAGCAGCACGTCGCGACACTGTTCGGCTTCATCCAGATAGGAGGTGCTCCATAAAATCAGCATCCCGTCGCCCGCCAGTTCGTGGACCATTTGCCACAACTCGCGCCGTGAAATCGGGTCAACGCCAACGCCCGGTTCATCCAACAGCAGCACTTTCGGTTCGCCGACCAGCGTACAGGCCAGCCCCAGTTTTTGCTTCATCCCGCCGGACAATTTTCCCGCCAGACGGCCAGTGAAAGGGCCGAGGGCGGTAAACTCCAACAAACGGGCAAAGGTCTTTTCCCGTATCTCGCCGGTAACGCTGCGCAAATCGGCATAGAGATTAAGGTTCTCCATGACGGTAAGATCTTCATACAGACCGAATTTCTGCGGCATATAGCCCAGAACCGCGTGCAGCTCGCTGTCGTTTTGTATCGGGTCGAAGCCTAATACGGACGCGCTGCCGCCATCGGCTTTGAGCAGGCCCGCCAGCATACGCATCAGCGTGGTTTTTCCTGCGCCGTCCGGCCCTACCAGCCCGGTGACATAACCGGAATGAATGGTACAGTCGAGCGGCGCGACGGCGGGTTTATCCATTCCCGCAAAGCGCTTCGTCAGACCGTGCAGCGTAATAACGGCCTCACTCATGCCGTGCCTCGTCATTAAATTTCACCGTGACTGGCATCCCCTGGCGTAACGCATCGTCCGCATCGGTGACGATAATGCGCAGGCGATAGACAAGATCGGTACGCAGATCCGGTGTTTCGACGGTTTTCGGCGTAAATTCCGCGGTGGGCGAAACGAAACCAATCTTGCCGTGGTAAGGTTTGTCAGGACGACCGTCGGTATACAACAGAATGTCGCGCCCCGGTTGCGTCTGACTGAGGTTGCGTTCATCGACATAGGCGCGCACCCAGACGGGGCGGGTCAGCGAGAGCGTTAATACCGTGCTGCCGGCGTTCAGCATACTGCCAGGCTCGACCGCGCGGGTGAGCAAGGTTCCGTTGGCAGGCGCGATAAGCGTGGTGTCCTGCAAATCAAGCTGCGCCTGCGCCAGTTGGGCCTTTGCCTGTTCCAGGCTGGCTTTCGCCTGGGCGATATCCTGTTCACGATTACCGGTACGGTACTGGCTCAGTTTATCCTGCGCGGACTTCAGCGTCGCCTGTGCCTGATCGCGCGATGAGCGGGCGTTTTCCAGATCGTTAGCGGAAATGGTGCGGCTTTTCCACAATCCTTGCTGACGGTTATAAAAATTTTGCGCGTAGTCATAAGCGGCTTGCGCCTGTCTGACGGCGGCGGCGGCCTGGGCTATCTCTTCATCGCGATAGCCTGCCAGCATCAAATCATATTGCGCCTGCGCGACCGACACGCCAGCTTTCGCCTGCATTAGCGCGTTTTCGTATGGCGCGTGATCCAGTTCGCCGAGCACCTGTCCGGCTTTGATAGTATCGCCTTCATCAACATTCAGCGACGCCAGCCTGCCGCCGACGCGAAAGCTGATATTGACGGTACGGATATCGACATTACCGTATAACGTCAGCCCATCGTCCTGCCGACTTTGATACCACCAGGTTCCACCGGCAATCACAGCGACGATCGCTGCGATTGCCAGTCCGATAACGACAGGTTTTTTCATCAGTCCAGACTCCTTTGCGTTAAACCGTGCAGAATAAGATCGATGTGGCAGGTTACCGTCTGGTAAATCAGCTCCGCTTTTTCTTCATCAAACTGCGGCCAGCCGGTACGTAACAGAATAGTTTCTTTGCCGAGACGGAACGCCAGCACTTCGCCCAGTAAGGCATGGGTATGCAAAATCATGCGCGTATCATTGGCGTCGCAGCCGGTATAAGCGGCAACCAATCTTGTCAGATGGGTGTGCAACGGATCGATAACCTGTTCATGAACCAATTGATAGGCCGACGTGGGTGAGAGCTGCTCGCGTGAAATAAATTTGCTCAGGTTAACGGTGTCTTCCTGCGTCAGCAGCATAATCATGTTCTTGCAGGCGAGCAGAATGAGCTCGCGTATGGCGTCCCGGTCAGGGGCCGGCTGGCTAAACAGGCGTTCCGCTTTTTCAGCATGGGGGCGAAATTTTTCGCCAAGAAAATCGGCAATCCACTGGGCGCAGGCGAGGTATAAATCCTCTTTTGAGCCGAAATAGTAAGTAATGGCGGCAATATTTTGCCCCGCCAGCGCGGCGATATCGCGCGTGGTGGCATGGAGGCCATACTCGCCAAACTGTGCCAGCGCGGCGGCAATGAGCTGACTTTTCGCCTGCTCGCCTTTGGTGGTCGTGGTAGGAATATTCATCACACGCCCTAATTTTTAATCAATCGATTGATTAAGATTATGACTCATGATGGCTCTTGTCCAGTGTGGTCGATTAATTTGTCTTTGCCACCATTCGGGATAATTTATGCGCCGCATCACAAAAACTGCTACACTCCGCCCCTTCATGACATTGTGGTTTTTGTCATTCCAAATTTGAGCATCTCCCTGAAAACTACACCGGCAACGGTCGGGGCGGTCCGGAGTAGTTATGTCTTTTGATTCCCTGGGATTAAACCCTGATATCCTGCGCGCCATTGCTGAGCAGGGTTACCGTGAACCTACCCCTATTCAGCAACAGGCGATTCCCGCCGTGCTGGAAGGCCGCGATCTGATGGCCAGCGCCCAGACCGGAACCGGTAAAACGGCGGGTTTTACCCTGCCATTGTTGCAGCATCTGATTACCCATCAGCCGCACGCTAAAGGTCGTCGCCCGGTGCGCGCGTTGATCCTCACGCCAACCCGCGAGCTGGCGGCGCAAATTGGCGAAAACGTCAGAGATTACAGTAAATATCTCAATATTCGCTCGCTGGTGGTATTTGGCGGCGTAAGCATCAATCCGCAGATGATGAAACTGCGCGGCGGCGTGGATGTGCTGGTGGCGACGCCGGGACGTCTGCTCGACCTGGAACATCAAAATGCCGTGAAGCTGGATCAGATTGAGATTCTGGTACTGGATGAAGCCGACCGTATGCTGGATATGGGCTTCATTCATGACATTCGTCGCGTGCTGGCGAAACTGCCGGCGAAGCGTCAGAATCTGCTGTTCTCCGCCACGTTCTCCGACGACATCAAAGCGCTCGCCGAAAAGCTGTTGCGCAACCCGCTGGAAATCGAAGTGGCGCGCCGCAACACGGCCTCAGAGCAGGTGACGCAGCACGTGCACTTTGTCGATAAAAAACGTAAGCGCGAACTGCTGTCACAAATGATTGGCCAGGGCAACTGGCAGCAGGTGTTGGTCTTCACCCGCACCAAGCATGGCGCGAACCATCTGGCGGAACAGCTTAATAAAGACGGTATTCGCAGCGCGGCGATCCACGGTAATAAATCGCAGGGCGCACGTACCCGCGCGCTGGCCGATTTTAAATCCGGCGATATTCGCGTGCTGGTGGCGACGGATATTGCGGCGCGTGGTCTGGATATTGAAGAGCTGCCGCACGTGGTCAACTATGAGCTGCCGAACGTGCCGGAAGATTATGTACACCGTATTGGCCGTACCGGTCGCGCGGCGGCAACTGGCGAGGCGCTGTCGCTGGTCTGTGTTGACGAGCATAAACTGTTGCGTGATATCGAAAAATTGCTGAAAAAAGAGATCCCACGCATTACGACGCCGGGCTATGAGCCGGACCCGTCGATTAAAGCGGAGCCGATTCAGAATGGCCGTCAGCAGCGCGGCGGCGGCGGTCGTGGTCGCGGACAAAATCAGGGGGGAGCGGGGCGCAGTCAGCAGCCGCGACGTCAGGATAGCGGGGCGGCGAAGGCGAAACCAAAACCGCGCACAGGCGAGGGGAAACCCGCTGGCGACAAAGCACGTCCGCCGCGTCGCCCGCGCAGAATCACGCCTGCTCAGTAAATTTTATCCGGCAACATGCCCGGTAGCGCGACGCTTACCGGGCCTACGGACTATGCAAATACGTAGGCCGGATAAGGTGCTTGCACCGCCATCCGGCAAAATACACATCGCGTTGCGAGCCGCCTTCCAGAACCGGTAAAAAAGGTACTTCCCGCCCCTGAAATGTGACACAATAGTGGCTGTTTATACAGTACTTCAGGTTTTCTCATGGCATTGACCGCTGCGCTGAAAGCGCAAATCGCCGCCTGGTATAAGGCGCTTCAGGACCAGATTCCCGACTTTATTCCCCGTGCGCCGCAGCGGCAGATGATTGCTGACGTCGCCAGAACGCTGGCCGGGGAAGAAGGGAGACATCTGGCTATCGAAGCGCCGACCGGCGTCGGGAAAACCCTCTCCTATCTTATTCCCGGTATTGCCATTGCCCGGGAAGAGCAAAAAACACTGGTGGTCAGTACCGCTAACGTGGCGTTACAGGATCAGATCTTTAGCAAAGATTTGCCGCTGCTACGAAAAATCATCCCCGATCTGCGCTTTACCGCCGCCTTTGGCCGCGGGCGTTACGTGTGTCCGCGAAACCTGGCGGCGCTCGCCAGTAGCGAGCCTACGCAGCAGGATCTGCTCGCCTTTCTTGATGACGAACTGACGCCTAACAACCAGGAAGAGCAAAAGCGCTGCGCCAGGCTGAAAGGGGATCTTGACGGTTACAAATGGGATGGTCTGCGGGATCATACCGACATTGCTATTGACGACGATCTGTGGCGGCGATTAAGTACCGATAAAGCCAGTTGTCTGAACCGCAACTGTCACTATTACCGCGAATGTCCATTCTTTGTCGCCCGACGTGAAATACAGGAAGCGGAAGTCGTGGTGGCGAATCACGCGCTGGTAATGGCGGCGATGGAAAGTGAAGCCGTACTGCCGGAACCAAAGCATCTGCTGTTGGTACTGGATGAAGGTCATCATCTGCCCGATGTCGCTCGCGATGCGCTGGAGATGAGCGCGGAAATTACCGCCTCCTGGTATCGCTTGCAACTGGACCTGTTCAGCAAACTGGTGGCGACCTGCATGGAGCAATTTCGCCCTAAGACCACGCCGCCGTTAGCGAATCCTGAGCGACTTAACGCCCATTGCGAGGAGGTGTACGAACTGATCGCCTCGCTCAATGCCATTCTTAATCTGTATATGCCCGCAGCGCAGGAGGCGGAGCACCGTTTTGCAATGGGCAAGTTGCCTGATGAGGTCATGGAAATCTGCCAGCGACTGGCGAAGCTGACCGAGACGCTGCGTGGGCTGGCGGAATCCTTTCTCAACGATCTCAGCGAAAAAACCGGGTCGCACGATATTGTGCGTTTGCATCGGGTGATTTTACAGATGAACCGGGCGCTGGGAATGTTCGAGGCGCAAAGTAAATTATGGCGGCTGGCTTCGATGGCGCAGTCTTCAGGCGCGCCGGTGTCCAAATGGGCGACGCGTGAAATACGCGAAGGGCAGCTCCACGTCTGGTTCCATTGTGTCGGTATCCGCGTCAGCGAGCAGCTGGAAAGATTGTTATGGCGCAGCGTACCGCACATTATTGTCACCTCGGCGACACTGCGCTCGCTCAATAGCTTTTCGCGTCTGCAGGAAATGAGCGGCTTAAAAGAAAAAGCCGGCGACCGCTTTGTGGCGCTGGATTCGCCGTTTAATCATGTGGAACAGGGGAAACTGGTGATTCCTCAAATGCGCTACGAACCCACCATTGATAACGAAGAGCAGCATATTGCCGAAATGGCAGCCTATTTTCGTGAGCAACTGGAGAGCAAAAAACATCATGGTATGCTGGTACTGTTCGCCAGCGGGCGGGCGATGCAGCGTTTTCTGGAGCATGTCGCTGATGTACGCTTACTCCTCCTGGTTCAGGGCGACCAGCCGCGTTACCGGCTGGTGGAGCTACACCGTAAACGGGTGGAGAGCGGCGAACGCAGCGTGCTGGTTGGGCTTCAATCTTTTGCCGAAGGGCTGGATCTTAAAGGCGAGCTGCTGACGCAGGTCCATATCCATAAAATTGCCTTCCCGCCGATCGACAGCCCGGTCGTGATCACCGAAGGCGAATGGCTAAAAAGCCTGAATCGTTATCCGTTTGAGGTACAAAGTTTACCAAGCGCGTCTTTTAATTTAATTCAGCAGGTAGGGCGATTGATCCGTAGCCACGCCTGTCGGGGAGAAGTGGTCATTTATGATAAGCGGTTGTTGACCAAAAACTACGGACAGCGTTTACTGAATGCCTTACCTGTTTTTCCGATAGAGCAGCCTGCCGTGCCAGACGTTATAGTAAAACCAAAAGCAAAACCTGCACGCCGCCGACGGCGTTAATGCTGTGAGCACACTTCAAGGAGCTTTCAATGGATTATCGCAAGATCATCAAAGAGATCGGGCGAGGTAAAAATCACGCCCGCGATCTGGATCTGGATACCGCGCGCGGTTTGTATACCCGAATGCTGAATGGCGACATCCCCGACCTGGAAATGGGCAGTATATTGATGGCGCTGCGTATTAAAGGCGAAGGCGAAGCCGAAATGCTGGGCTTTTATGAAGCCATGCAGAATCATACCATCAAACTGACACCGCCCGCAGATAGGCCGTTGCCGGTCGTTATTCCCAGCTATAACGGCGCGCGTAAACAGGCGAATTTAACGCCGTTGCTGGCTATCCTGCTGCATAAATTGGGCTTTCCAGTTGTAGTACACGGCGTCAGTGAAGATCCGACCCGCGTACTGACGGAAACTATATTTGAGCTGATGGGGATTGTCCCCACCCTACACGGCGGACAAGCGCAGGCCAAACTGGACGGGCACCAGCCAGTGTTTATCCCGGTGAGCGCGCTCTGCCCGCCGCTGGAAAAACAACTGGCGATGCGCTGGCGGATGGGCGTGCGCAACAGCGCGCATTCACTGGCCAAGCTGGCGACGCCATTTGCTGAGGATGCCGCGCTGCGTTTATCAAGCGTTTCTCACCCTGAATATGTCCCGCGTGTGGCGACCTTTTTTAGCCGCATTGGCGGGCGGGCTTTGCTGATGCATGGTACCGAAGGCGAAGTCTATGCCAACCCGCAACGCTGTCCGCAAATCAGCCTGATTGATAGCCGTGGCGTGCAGGTACTGCATGAGCGTCAGAGCGACACGCACGACGAGCCGCTTTCACTGCCTGCGACTAAAGATCCTGAAATCACCGCGCGCTGGATTGAGCGCTGCCTTGCCGGCCGCGAGCCGGTGCCGCAGTCATTAAAAACGCAAATGGCCTGTTGTCTGGTTGCGACGAGAGAGGCGGCGACGTTAGAAGACGGGCTTGCGCGCGTCGAACAGGCTTTTAGCGAATAAAAAAAGCCCGTCCAGTGACGGACGGGCAAATAAGGGTAACAAACAGGGTTAATGAGGGTTGGAGCAGTGGGTCTGTTGGCAAACAGACGAGGGTAATACCCGTCAGAATTCAAACAACAGCGATGTTACAGCCTGAAATCTGGCGGGCAGGTAAATTATTTATAAATCACCGCAGTGCCGCTCATTTTGTCATTACCCACGGCGGAGGTGATGTTATAAGCGCTTGCGCCAGCAGCGGCAGCTTTTTCAGCCAGTTTAGCTTCCAGGCCATCCAGCGTGGTGGCGCCATCGGCAGACACTACGCCGATTTTATGCAGGTTTTGCGTCTGAGACGCGCTAACCGGTTCTGCGGCAAAAGCGCCAAAAGAAAGGGTGGAAAGCGCGATGGCTGCAACAGCATATTTAATGGTTTTCATGATTAATCTCTCGCAGGTTATTCTGTTTATGGGACGATGTTTCGTCGATGTGATGAGTATCACGGTTTTTTGCGAAAGATAAAATCGAATAGAATTGACGGCCTTGCTCAAAATTTTTGAATGACAAATAACCTATTGATTATTAATTAATTCAACGGTGGAATTTACCTTTCTTGTCATCTGGCTTTACAGAGTCGAGGTTAACGGCACATTCTGCGACGCAGAACGCTAAAAAGCATGAGCGTAAAGGAATGGATGATACTGGCGGTTTCGGTAAAGAAAAGTCAGCGTAACTGGCTGTCTTTTGAACCTCTGCGATTATATCCTGAAAATGTTGCGTTATGTAAATCTTTCTCCTGTTGGCAGGATATGCATAACCGAACGCCCGGTACGGCTTTACGCCGCGCTTCAGGGATAGGGGCGCCGCAAGATTCGCATTCATCGCGACTTTCGCCGTGGGGAAGTTCGCCGCGAGCGCGGGCAACGGCATCTTCAATGGTATTGTTGATTTGTTCATTCACTGCGTCGTCATTTGCCCAGCCGGATGCCATCACGCTCTCCTGATTTTAGGGTACCTGAGGTTAAGTGTAGCGCCGTCAGGTGAAAAAATCGCATCGCGCGATCTTTTCAGACCATGAGCAGAACCAATGTCATTCAGATATCCGATCAAACGAGCGAGGCAGGGAATTCGCGGTGGTATATTTACCCCGTGGCGTTATACGGGTATCTTACGCCGCTGCTAAAAGGAGAATGCCATGTCCGCCCAGAAACCGGGGTTACACCCGCGCAACCGCCACCAACACCGTTATGATCTCGCCGCACTGTGTCAGACCACGCCGGAATTGACGTCCTTTCTTATCCTCACGCCCGCCGGTGAACAGAGCGTTGATTTTGCTAATCCGCAAGCGGTAAAAGCGCTCAATAAGGCGTTGCTGGCGCATTTTTATGCCGTCACACACTGGGACATTCCGCCAGGATTTTTATGTCCGCCGGTGCCTGGTCGTGCGGATTATATCCATCATCTGGCGGATCTGCTTGGCGAAACGACAGGGAGTATTCCGGCGCAGGCAACTATTCTGGACGTAGGCGTGGGCGCCAATTGTATTTATCCGCTTATCGGCGTCCATGAATATGGCTGGCGATTTACCGGTAGTGAAGTCAGCGACGCAGCGATGTCCAGCGCGCAGGCTATCATTCAGGCTAATACAGGGTTAAGCCGCGCCATTCGTCTGCGTCGGCAAAAAGATCCGGCGGCCATTTTTACCGGTATTATTCATAAAAATGAATTTTATGACGCAACGCTTTGTAACCCGCCTTTTCACGACTCCGCCGCCGCAGCCCGCGCGGGCAGCGAGCGTAAGCGCCGCAATTTGGGGCAGAATAAAGATGATGCGCTGAACTTTGGCGGTCAACAGCAGGAGCTATGGTGCGAAGGCGGCGAAGTCGCCTTTATTAAAAAAATGATTGCTGAAAGCCAAACCTTCCGCCGTCAGGTGTTGTGGTTTACGACGTTGGTGTCGCGCGGCGAGAATTTACCGCCGCTTTATCGGGCACTGACGGAGGCTGGCGCGGTGAAAGTGGTGAAAAAAGAGATGGCCCAGGGGCAAAAGCAAAGCCGCTTTATTGCCTGGACCTTTATGGATGACGACCAGCGTCGCCGTTTTATCACCCGTAAACGCTAAATCGTCGGTTCGCGCGGCGGCAGTGAATCAGGCGACGGGCCGCCGGCGGGGGCGGGCAGAACCTGATACGTTTGCACCGGCGCGCGCACATTGGCCAGATCAAAATGCTTTTTCACCTGGCTATCAAGGGCAAAACGCACCGTCCACTGCTTGAGCGGTAGCGTGGTGAACGACACGCGTAAAGTAAACGCCGTGTTCGTTAAACCGACAATACCGGCGAACGTGGGTTCGCCGATAATCAGCCCGCGAATATCCTCCGTCTCCATCAGCGCCGTTACCGCGTCTTTCAGCGCCTGATTCGCTTTATCCGCATCCTCATGGCGATCCACGTCATAGTTGGCGACAACAGAGCCGATACCGCGCACAAAGTTGGCGAAAGTGGTGATCGAGGACCACGGGATAATATGGTATGCCCCGGTATCCTGCCGCACGCCGACGGAACGAATCGACATTCTTTCGACCGTCCCCGTCAGCGGGCCTATGGTGACTAAATCGCCGGTATTCATCCCGTTTTCAAACTGAATAAAGACGCCGGTAATAATATCTTTCACCAGGGTTTGCGAACCGAAAGAGATAGCCAGACCTAACGCCCCCGCGCCAGCCAGCAATGGCGCGATATTGACGCCGATTTCCGATAACACGATCATGATGGTTATGGTACTGATAATCACTGCCAGCGCATTGCGGAACAGCGTCAGCAGCGTGCGCGTGCGGGCGCTGGGTAGCGGGCGACCATGAATATCGGAGGCCAGGCGATTCTCAATCAGACTGGCGAGAATCGTCCATCCCACGGCGGAGAAGAATAAGATTAACGCGATACGGATGAGGATATCGACCATCTTTTCCCCCGCGCCATAATGTAGCCAGTGCCAGAAATCGAATAATCCCCAGGCGTTGAGCAACAGCATAACGGCGACGCAGACGGTCAAAAAGCGTGCGACTTTTAGCGCCGAGGAGAGCCAGCCGTTAAGCCGCTTTTGTAATTCCGGGTAATTGCGCTGCGTATGGGGCGACAGGGTGATGGTTTTCGCTATCCAGCGGGTAAACATACCGGAGATAAACGCCGCGATGCCAATAATCGCCAGACTGCGCACGGTCGCGCCCATCATAAACTTCAGGCTATTGCCTGGGTCGAATAACGAGAAGAAAAACAGCACGATAAAGTAAGCGCTGGCCAGCCAGTGCCACACCAGTGCAAAGGCGCGGATAAACAGGCTAAAAAAGGCTAATGATCGTTCCGCCAGGCTTAATAAATGTTGCGTAATCTCCGCTTTGTTTTTAAAGATCAGGTACAGCGCCCAGATGGTGATGCAGAGCATGATCGCCACATTCGCCATCGCGCCAACCTGAACATTCACCTGGTTGGAAATAATCGGAACGGCAACAATCAGCCCGTAGCCAATCAAGCTGCTAAGCGAACTCATACGGCGATTCCAGTAACGCGCTGTCGCATCCTGAATCGCGAATGGGCGTAACTCCGGTACATTAGGGCAAAAAATAAGCCGCAGAATCGCTTTAAAGAACTCTATCAGCGCGAAGGCATTCAGGAACAGGCTTTGCTGAAAAGCGATAGTTCGACTTCCCGCATGGAAATTATCACTGAGCATCTGACCGATAAATAAGGTGAGCGCCAGTAGCAGCAGGTCGATAATAAACGCGCCGACGATCATCGCCGGGAGCTGTAACCAGTTGCTGCGTTCACGGTTTTTCTTGCGCGCCCACAGGCCCATTTTTCGATATAACGGCAGGGCGCAAAACCGTATCACGCTATAAAAACCAAATACCGCGACGGCCAGAAATAAAAAGTGGGTTAACGCGTTGGTGAAGGTTTGCGAGTTAAACGGCTTGTGCGGCGCATCGGTGATGTTGCGATAAAGCTGGGCGAAACGGGTAGCGAAAGCATCGCCGTACTGACGGGTAACGGTGGTGACGTTCTCCAGTACCGTTTTCTCATCTTTGGCCGCAGGCGGCGCAAGCGCTGGCGCCGGCTCGGTCGGCGGCGTGGTTGAGGCTTCGCGGAGTTGCGCTATCAATTCGTTACGTGAAGCCTCGTTCTCCAGTACGTCAGCCAGGGCCGCATAGGCCGCTTTTTTTTGTTCAGGACTGGGCTCTGGCGCTGCTTGCTGGCTGGTTGATGTCCCCGTGGTCACGCCGGGTATGGCGACCGCATGGGCAGGCGTGCCCAGTAGACAAAAAAGGATGAACAGGGTCCACCGCATGACTCCTCCAGTGAGAAAAGAGACGCAAAACACTAAGTATAGATGGCGCAGGGGAGGGAAAATGAAATGGGACTATTCCATGATGCCCTTCCTGCCGCAGGGCAGGAAGGGCGATATCTCAGGAGACGTGCTGTAAAAATTCCTGTAAACGTGGGCTTGGCGGGTTTTCGATCAACGCCTGCGGACTGCCATCTTCGGCAATACGGCCTTTATCGATAAAAATCAGCCGTGAGGCGACTTTTTCGGCAAAGCCGATTTCGTGAGTGACAATGACCATGGTCATGCCTTCTTCCGCCAGATCCTGCATGACTTTCAGCACTTCATGGCGCAGTTCAGGGTCCAGAGCGGAGGTTGGCTCGTCAAAGAGCATCATTTTCGGCTTCACTGCCAGCGCTCGGGCAATGGCGACGCGCTGTTGTTGACCGCCGGAAAGCTCGGAGGGGTAGTGGTGCGCCCGTTCCGCCAGTCCAACTTTCGCTAACAGAGCTTTCGCCTGTTTTTCCGCTTCTTCTTTCTTTACGCCGCGCACGCGCAGAGGACCGAACATCACGTTTTCGAGCGCGGTCAGATGCGGGAACAGATAAAACTGTTGAAACACCATGCCGGCTTCCTGGCGAATCAGCCGTTCGTCTACTTTAGGATCGTTGACTTTCAGACCATCGACAATCAGATCGCCGGAGGTGATCTCTTCCAGTTTATTGATACAGCGTAATAACGTGGATTTACCCGAACCGGAAGGGCCGATAATCACAACCACTTCGCCCTGACGGATGTTTAAATCAATGTTATGCAGCACCTGGGTGGGGCCAAAGTGCTTGGAGACGTTTTTAAATTCAATCACAGGATTTTCATCCTTCTTTCAAGACGACGCAAAATAAAGCTCAGCACCAGCGTAATGATCAAATAGAAGACGGCCACGGCGCTCCAGATTTCCAGGGCGCGAAAGTTACCGGCAATAATTTCCTGGCCCTGACGGGTCAGCTCGGCTACGCCGATAACAATAAACAACGAGGTGTCTTTGATGCTAATGATCCACTGGTTGCCCAGCGGCGGCAGCATACGGCGCAGAGCAAGCGGTAAAATAACATGACGGATGGTTTCCCGGCGAGAAAGGCCCAGCGCCAGACCCGCTTCGCGAAAACCTTTGTGAATGGATAGTACTGCGCCGCGAGTAATTTCCGCGATATAGGCGCCGGAGTTAATCATAATTGTCACGACCGCTGCGCTGAACGGATCAATACGCAAATCATTAAATGCCATCGGCAGGGCAAAGTAGATAAACATGACCTGGACAACGATGGGCGTGCCGCGAATAATTTCAATGAAAACCAGGGCGATGTGGTTGGCGAACCAGCCGCCAAACGTACGGGCAAAACCTGCCGCCAGTCCAATAACCAGGCCGCCAGCCAGACCGAGGACCGAGATCCACAGGGTCATTTTAGCGCCCTCAAGTAAAAGCGGAATGGCGGGCCAGATGGCGCTCCAGTCAAACTGCATATGTCGTTCCTGTTACCGTGGTGTAAATAGTCAAATGCTCTATCCGGCGCGGAAATGGCGTGAAAGTGTCTTATCCGTCACGGAAAAGAGCTGTAGGCCCGGTGAGCGTCCTCACTACCGGGCCACAAGCCAACATCAGGTTGTTTTATTTAGGTTCTGTACCGAACCATTTTTTGTAGATTTCGTTATAGGTGCCATTCTCACGCAGCGTTTTCAGCGCGCCGTTGACTTTCTCGCGCAGTTCATCGCTGCCTTTCGGGAAGGCAACTCCGTATTGCTGTGCTTCCAGCGATTCGCCTACCGCCTTGAACTGGCCGTTGCCTGCGGTTTTGATAAAGTACAGGATGTTCGGCGTATCGTGCAGAACGGCGTCTGCGCGGTTGGTGCCTAATTCCATGTACGCGTTATCAATGTTCGGGAACTGACGCAGGTCTTTGGTTTTGATATTCGCTTTCGCGTAATCCACCGACCCGGTTCCGCTCTTCACGGCAACGACTTTGCCATCGAGGTCTTTAACGCTTTTAATATCGTTATTGTTGGCTTTCACCATCACGAGCAGACCGCTTTTGTAATAGCCATCGGAAAAGTCGATCGCTTTTTTACGCTCGTCCGTAATCGTAATACCCGCCAGCGCCAGATCGATATTTTTGGTTTGTAATGCCGGAATAATGCCGCTGAAATCCATCGGTTTCAGGGTGTAGTCCAGCTTCAGTTCTTTCGCGATAGCGTCCCACAGATCAACATCAAAACCGACGTATTTGTCGCCCTGTTTAAATTCAAACGGAACGAACGCCGTATCGGTTGCCACAACGAGTTTCTTATCCGCAGCGTGCGAAGACACCGCAAAAGCCAGGGTAAGTGCAGCCAGTGAAACTTTTAATAGAGACTTCATAGCATTTCCTTTTCTATCCACGGGGCGATCCCCTGCGAGAACATGTAGCGTAATGAAAAAATCATGCCAATTATGTAACTCATTGTTTTAACAGAAGCGTGAATCATTCCTGTACACAATAAGTCGGGCAAAACCAGTATGGCGCACCGTTTTGGGGCACTGATTTAGTGCATGAATAACAAAGTAGAGATGCAGGGTCTATTTAGCGTAAAAATTGTTGTTAAAACAATCTTTAATTAACGATTGTGTGATGTAATTATTACAAATAATTCACTTTTATCGGAGGGGAGTACAAGACGTGTGCACTATTTAAGTGCAAAACCCCTGTAACAGGCAGGGGTATAGGGATGACTTATATACCTGTGTACATCAAGTTGCAGGTGCGTTCGCTTCAGTGACTGACGGAAGTCAGGCTTCTGCGGATTCGCTGCGTTTGTACCTTCCTGCAACTCGAAGTATTCAGGGTAGAGATAGATTTATTCGATGTTGGATTCGATAAACCACAGGAATTTATCGAGGTCGCGTGATGCGGCGGTAAAGATATCGGCAGTGTCTTCATCTTTGGCTTCACCGATAGCTTTGCGAACATCATTAGCGACAACAGCGTAGCGATCGGCCAGTTCTTTTAAGTGATCCTGCACGTTATGGATGTCGAGCGGATAGCTTTTCAGCGGAGTTTTGCTGTTGATAACTTGCGTGGTGCCTAACGCCACACCGCCAAGCTGTACGGCGCGCTCGGCCATAGTATCCAGATGATCGGTCAGTGCGGTACGGAAGCCATCCAGCATCTCATGAACGGCAATAAAGTTAGCACCGCGCATGTTCCAGTGGGCCTGTTTCGTGATCAGCGACAGGTCAATGAACTGGATCACCTGACGATTAAGCAACTCAACCGTCGCTTTTTTATCGCTTTCTGATACATCGTTACGGGTATAAAGCAGATTAGACGCTTTTGTTTTTACCAGTTTAGCGGTACTCATAATCTCATATCCTCTTGATGTTTGTGTCCCAGGTAATTAACGAAAATAAGTATAGCACCGGTTTTTAACTTTGCTTTTTTGAATTTACCTATCACTTTAATAGTACAGACAAGATTTAATATTTATTTTTATTATAAATCAATTTGTTAGGTTGGTTTGTTGTTTTGTGGGTAATAATTCTCATTTTAATGTAAAAAATGAGAAAAAATATGACAAAAAATGACGAAGTAATAGCGCGATAATAAAAGGTGAATAACGAGGTGATATTCTGCATGATTATGCACATCATGCAGAATAAGAAACTATTTTACGTCAACTTGTTTAATTTGCGGTTCGCGGCGAATCGTTAGGGTAGAACCCATTGAGGCGGCAATGATGGCGCACAGGGCCAGGATTTGTATGCCCGTAAGCGTTTCGCCCAGAAAAATCATCCCGGAAACGGCGGCCAGTGCGGGTTCCATGCTCATCAGCGTACCGAAGGTGCGGGTTGGCAGGCGCGTCAGTGCAATCATTTCCAGTGAATAAGGCAGCGCCGTAGAAAGCACAGCGACCGCTAACCCTAAGGGAAGAATCGACCAGTGCCATAGCGCGTCGCCAGCCTGAACTGCGCCAATCGGCACGAAAATGATGGCGGCAATCAGCGAGCCTACCGCCACCGTGGCCGGACCATGTTCCGCGCCTGCTCGCTGGCCGGTAAGAATATAGACAGCCCAACAGGCGCCAGCGCCGAGCGCCAACGCGGCCCCGGTAAGATCGACGTGAGACATATCTTGTCCTAATGGCAGCAGGAACCAGAGCCCAAGCACAGCCAGTACGACCCAAATAAAATCTACCGGCCGCCGGGATGAAAACAGCGCGACCGCCAGAGGACCGGTAAATTCCAGCGCGACCGCAATACCCAACGGCACCGTCTGAATCGACAGATAGAATAGATAGTTCATCCCGCCCAGCGACAGACCATAAAACAATAAAGGCAGCCGCTGCTCTTTGGCAAAACGCAAACGCCAGGGTTTGAAAAAGGCGATAAGGATAAGCGTTCCCAACGCCAGACGAAGCGCCGTTACGCCCGGCGCGCCGACAAGAGGAAATAACGATTTCGCCAGTGAAGCGCCACTCTGAATAGAGGACATGGCAATGAGCAAAACCAAAATGGGCAACCAGACTGGTAGTTTACGTGTTGACCCCGGCATCCTTTCTCCTGTCAAAAAATGTCAGTACGAGTAAAGGTGGCAGTGTAATGGAAATTCCCCGCAGCGGTTGAGGATTCGTTGAAAAAAATTTCCAGGATTCCATAAAATGAACTTAAATTGATGGATAAATAGACTGTTAGTTTAGGAATAATCTGGATGAATGTATCGTGTTGCACGCGCATTATTGGTGCAATCAGCCGGAAAAGTGATGTTAATTGAATAAGATAGCGCGATATGGAAACGTTCTGTTACATGAAAGGCGCTGTTAGACACCGTGAATCGCAAAGAGTTTCCCATTAATTTTTGATATATTTAAAACTTAGGACTTACTTGAAGCACATTTGAGGTGGTTATGAAAAAAATTGCATGTCTTTCAGCACTGGCCGCTGTTCTGGCTTTTTCCGCAGGTACTGCAGTAGCTGCTACTTCTACCGTTACCGGTGGTTACGCTCAGAGCGACGCGCAGGGCGTAGCGAATAAAATGAGCGGTTTCAACCTGAAGTATCGTTACGAGCAGGACAACAACCCGCTGGGCGTAATCGGTTCCTTCACCTACACCGAAAAAGATCGTACTAACGGTGCGGGCGATTACAACAAAGGTCAGTACTACGGCATCACTGCCGGCCCGGCTTACCGTCTGAACGATTGGGCGAGCATCTACGGTGTAGTCGGTGTGGGTTACGGTAAATTCCAGACGACCGATTACCCAACCTACAAACATGACACCAGCGATTATGGCTTCTCCTATGGCGCTGGTCTGCAATTCAACCCGATGGAAAATGTTGCTCTGGACTTCTCTTACGAGCAGAGCCGTATTCGTAGCGTTGACGTTGGCACCTGGATTGCTGGCGTGGGTTACCGCTTCTAATCACGTCGGTGAAAATGAAAAATCCGCCTTTCGAGGCGGATTTTTTTTGCCTGAAACGTGCATTATTTTAGTGAAAAAATATCGCTGCCCAGATGGTTATAGTCCACTTTCTGTAATTTGAAATTGGTGATATAAACGGGCCCGGCTTTCTGCTCCGAAATAAATCGATAGCGATTTTTGATCTCTTTAGCGCTAATTCCTGTCCATTGCGAGAAAAAACTCAGGAAATCGTTCGCGGAACGGCGAGCTTTAATGATCCGATGCGCTTTACTGTCGCTGGATAGCACCATAAACGGCACCTGGAAGTTTTGCTGGAATTTGTCGTCATGCGCCAGGTACTGTACCGCTTTGCCGCGCTCTTTAAACGCCAGCCCGTGATCGGAGAAATAGACGAGCGAAAAACTGTCGCCGCTATGACGAAGCTGAGTATAGAGCTGACGGAGCAAATCGTCGGTTTGCGTCATGGTGTATAAATAACAAGACGTCTCTTTCGACTGGACAAACGTCGCGTATTTTCCCTGAGTACGGTCGCAGGCCTGGGGATGCGACCCCATTAAATGCAACACAATCAACTGTGGTTGCGTGCGTTCTGTCGCCAATACCTGCGCCGTCATGGTTAACAGCGCGTCGTCGCGAGTATTTTTATCCGCTTCAAAATCGCCGTTTTTCAGGAAATGCGCTTCATCGGCGCGTTTGGCGATACTGGCGATGGCCGTGTCGTATTCGCCGATTTGCCCCTGATTGGAAAACCACCATGTCTGAAAACCGGCGCGGTTAGCCAGCGTGACGAAGTTATCCTGATACTGCGGTTTGTTATCCACCACGCGATTGAGCGTTAAACCGAGCGATTTTTGCGTTGAGCCGCTGGCGGCGATGTAATCCATAAAGAAGTCGCCATTCACATGGCTGGCGAAGGGGGTATTATCCCAGTGGCCGCCGAAAGCGCCCATGGCATCCCGTCGCGCGCTTTCACCAATCACCACGACATAGATGTGATATCTGGGTTTCACCGCAGTAACCGTCCAGCTATCTTTTATGCCGGATAGCTGCGCCATACGGTGCTGCTCTTCAATGACTTCGTTGTTATTGACGATAACGTCTTTGGCGAAGCGAAAAACCGGATAGCCGGTATCAATAACCTTAAAAACGCCGCCCCACGCCAGATTTTGTACCGGCGCGACGAAAAATGCCGCGACGCTAATCAGCAGGCACAGGCTGTCGAGGCTATTCCAGCGCGGCCTGGCCTCTTCTTTTCGGCGGCGAAGCGCAATAATACCCAGCGCAAAAATAAAAAGTCCGGTCAGGTAGCTATACCACGGGAAAATGGTCAGCATTTCGCTCGACTCTTCCATATTGGTGGAGTGCAGCGCCAGCAGCGTATTAAAGTTCGGCGCGCCGTAAGCCTGGCCAAAGGGAAAATAGCAAGCAGCTACCAGCGAACAGATGCCGAGCAGCGCTTTTTGTCCGCGGGGCAGGTAGCGCCAGAGCAGCAGCAACAGGCAGGTAAACGCCGCGGTATAAAGCAGGCTAAAGGGGTAGCCGAGCGCGAGGTTAATCAGCAGCGACTGTAAAAAGTAGAGGCCCGCCCACGGGCTTACAGCCCGACGACGGGCCAGAAGTGAATCGATAAGGGTTGAATTCATATGCCACTATTGCAAAAACGCCATGTGCTAACCCTGGCGCGAAGGGTCATTACCTGCCTGATTATGCGTAAAAAAGGTATTGAGTTCGCAACGGCGAGTCGCAAAATATTCAGGGCTGCCAGAAGATAGAGCGTGCGGATAAGAAGGTCAACCGCCGGAAAGAAAATGTTTTGCGAAGAGAATAGCAAAACCACAAAAAAAACAGGGGAAACGGGCGCCATTTCCGTTGAGGATGCAAAATAAAGCGGCGTACCGCACCGCCGCGTTATTTCGTGGAAGGGTTATCCTGTTCCGGTTTGCCGTTGATCATATCGCACAACATAGAGAGCAGCATTAACCGGACTTTAAAGGGAGAGTGACTGAACACGCGTATACACCTCTTAAATTCGTTCATATAAACCTCCTGATGTTTCTATCCCATCGATCCGTGAGGGATGTCTGCATTACATACAGATATAGCACAGGCTATGTTTTATAGCTATTGCTAAAACGTTAATTTTTTGTGCCCGGACAACTCTGGTTTACAATGAGCGCTCTGTCAGCTGACGCGTTAACGCGTCACAGAAACGAGGAAGCAAAATGGGTCGTCGCGCAGGTACGCCAACAACAAAAAAAGTGACGCAATTGGTGAACGTAGAAGAACACGTTGAAGGATTTCGTCAGGTCAGAGAGGCGCATCGCCGTGAGTTGATAGACGATTACGTTGAGCTGATTTCCGATTTAATTATTGAGGTAGGGGAAGCGCGTCAGGTGGATATGGCGGCGCGGCTCGGCGTCTCCCAGCCGACTGTGGCCAAAATGCTTAAGCGCCTGGCATCGTTAGGATTTATTCAAATGATCCCCTGGCGCGGCGTTTTTCTGACGCCGGAAGGGGAGAAGCTGGCGCAGGAAAGCCGCGAGCGGCATCAAATTGTCGAAAATTTTTTACTGGTATTAGGCGTAAGCCCGGAAATCGCGCGTCGTGATGCGGAAGGGATGGAACACCATGTCAGCCAGGAGACATTGGATGCCTTTTTGGCCTTCACGCAACAGCATGGAACATCTGCAGAATGAATCTGGCCTTTTTACGGGCGCTGCGGCGTGACCGTTTTTTTCAGTTGTTGATCATTGTGGGGATGGCGCTAAGCCTGTTTGTTCCTTTTGCGCCCCGCGCCTGGCCTGGCGCGATTGACTGGCACACCATTATTACCCTCAGTGGGTTAATGTTGCTCACTAAAGGCGTTGAGCTGAGCGGCTATTTTGATGTGCTGGGACGCAAGATGACGCGCCGATTTCATACCGAGCGGCAACTGGCGATGTTCCTGGTGCTGGCTGCGGCGGTGCTGTCGACCTTTCTGACAAACGATGTCGCGCTGTTTATCGTTGTGCCGCTGACGATAACGTTGAAAAAACTGTGTGCGATTCCGGTCAACCGATTGATTATTTTTGAGGCGTTGGCGGTGAACGCCGGTTCGCTGCTGACGCCTGTCGGTAATCCGCAAAATATTCTGTTGTGGGGACGCTCCGGCTTAAGCTTTGCTGAATTTAGCGGGCAAATGGCGCCGCTTGCCGTCATGATGATGCTGACGTTACTGCTCCTGTGCTGGTTTTGTTTTCCGGGTAGGGCGTTACAGTATCATACCGGTACGCGTTCGCCGCAGTGGCAGCCCCGTCTGGTGTGGAGTTGCCTGGGATTATATGTCGTTTTTCTTACCGCGCTGGAGCTCAGGCAAGAGTTATGGGGACTGGTGTTGGTGGCGGCTGGGTTTATTGTGCTGGCGCGCAGGGTGATAGTCAGCGTGGACTGGACGCTGCTGCTGGTATTTATGGCGATGTTTATTGATGTCCATCTGCTAACGCAATTGCCGGCGTTGCAGGGCGTTTTCAACCAGGTTGGCGCACTGTCTCACCTGGGACTTTGGCTAACCGCTATCGGCTTGTCTCAGGTTATCAGTAATGTGCCCAGTACCATTCTCCTGCTGAACTATGTACCGGCCTCGACGCTGCTGGCGTGGGCGGTGAATATCGGCGGGTTTGGTCTGCTGCCGGGGTCGCTGGCAAATCTTATTGCTTTACGGATGGCGAACGATCGCCGAATCTGGTGGCGATTTCATTTCTATTCGTTGCCGATGCTGGCATGGGCGGCGCTGGTGGGATATGGATTATTGCAACTGGTGCCGTAAGAGAAGCCCGATAGTATCTATCGGGCTTCGCAGGCAGAGTCTGTCAGTTCAGACGAACCGGCATCCCGGAACGATCCTGAACCGCCTGTTGTACGACGGTCTGATCAACGTCAGGCTCGTTGGTGACGGCCAGGATACTCTTATTAAGCGTGATCGGCACCGCTTCCTTACCTTCAAACTGCGCTTCCGTCGTTGACAGCGGGTTATGCACCTCAATGTAACGGCTACCGTCCGGCTCGGTGGTGGCTTTTACCGGTTCATCGATAAACTGCACGCGGGTACCGACCGGCACATTTTCAAACAGGAATTTGATATCGTCGTTGCGCAGACGCACACAGCCGTGGCTCACGCGAAGCCCGATGCCGAAGTTGGCGTTGGTGCCGTGAATAGCATACAGGCGACCAATGTACAGCGCGTACAGGCCCATCGGGTTATCCGGACCCGCAGGCACGACGGCAGGCAGCGGCTCGCCGGCGGCGCGATATTCAGCGTGCATTTTCGCCGTAGGCGTCCAGGTCGGACCGGCTTTTTTACGTTCAACTTTGGTCGTCCAGTTGATAGGCGTGTCTTTACCTAACTGACCGATCCCAATCGGCAGGACGATAACGGTGTTTGTGCCTTTCGGGTAGTAATAGAGGCGCATTTCCGCGCTATTGATGATAATGCCTTCGTGTACGGTATCCGGCAGGATCAGCTGCTGCGGAATATTCAGCACGGTACCGCCCTTCGGCAGGAAGGTATCCACGCCAGGGTTGGCTTCCAGCATGTTGGAGAGCCCCATCTGGTACTCCGCGGCAAAATACTCCAGCGGCTGGGTATTGCCCTCCGGAACGGTGATGACCTGATTTTGCCCAATTAAACGGCTACCATCGGTAGGCAGCGGGTAAGTGACTGCTGAGGCTGTTTTACAAAAACCAACTACAGCGAAAGCCGCCGCGAAAAGCGTTGTTAATTTCATATTCATGTTATGCGAGATTCTGTGCCAAGCAGGCTAGTAGGTTGAGAATTCTGTCATGTTGGGAGCGCATTATAGGTGCATTCCAGTAAACAGGGAATTCAGATGTGTACGAAATCACGTTTTTTTCCCTTACGGTTCAGTGTAGCCCTTTGTACAGGGCGCGATCTTATTTCAGACTTGTGGCATAATAAGCGGTTTGTCACATCTTTTTTCAGGATAAGCCTGTGTTAGTTTCCAGCAACGTTACCATGCAGTTCGGCAGTAAGCCGCTGTTCGAAAACATTTCCGTCAAATTTGGCGGCGGCAACCGTTACGGCCTGATCGGCGCCAACGGTAGCGGAAAGTCCACTTTTATGAAAATCCTCGGCGGCGACCTGGAGCCGACGCTGGGCAATGTTTCCCTCGATCCGAATGAGCGCATCGGTAAGCTGCGTCAGGACCAGTTCGCTTTTGAAACATTCACCGTACTTGATACTGTCATTATGGGGCATGGCGAACTGTGGGAAGTCAAGCAGGAGCGCGACCGTATCTACGCCTTGCCGGAAATGAGCGAAGAAGATGGCTATAAAGTCGCCGATCTGGAAGTAAAATACGGCGAGATGGACGGTTATTCCGCTGAGGCGCGCGCGGGCGAACTGCTGTTGGGGGTGGGCATCCCGCTGGAGCAGCATTACGGTCTGATGAGTGAAGTCGCGCCAGGCTGGAAATTGCGTGTGCTGCTGGCGCAGGCGTTATTCTCTAATCCGGACATCCTGTTGCTCGACGAACCGACCAACAACCTGGATATTGATACTATCCGTTGGCTGGAGCAGGTGCTGAACGAGCGCGATAGCACGATGATCATCATTTCGCACGACCGTCACTTCCTGAACATGGTTTGTACGCATATGGCGGATCTGGATTACGGCGACTTGCGCGTCTATCCGGGTAACTATGATGAGTATATGACGGCGGCGACCCAGGCGCGTGAACGTCTGTTGGCCGATAATGCGAAGAAAAAAGCGCAAATTGCCGAGCTGCAATCTTTTGTTAGCCGTTTTAGCGCCAATGCCTCTAAATCGCGTCAGGCAACGTCGCGCGCGCGGCAGATCGATAAAATCAAGCTGGAAGAGGTGAAAGCCTCCAGCCGTCAGAACCCGTTCATCCGTTTTGAGCAGGATAAAAAACTGTTCCGTAACGCTCTGGAAGTGGAGGCGCTGACGAAAGGTTTTGATAACGGTCCGCTGTTTAAAAATGTCAATTTGCTGCTCGAAGTCGGCGAGAAGCTGGCGGTACTCGGCACCAATGGCGTGGGTAAATCTACGCTGCTGAAGACGCTGGTTGGCGATCTGGACGCCGATCACGGCACCGTTAAATGGTCGGAAAACGCGCGTATTGGTTACTACGCGCAGGACCACGAATATGAATTCGAAAATGACCTGACGGTGTTTGAATGGATGAGTCAGTGGAAGCAGGAAGGCGACGACGAGCAGGCAGTGCGCAGTATTCTGGGTCGCCTGCTATTTAGCCAGGATGATATCAAAAAGCCTGCGAAAGTCCTCTCCGGTGGCGAGAAGGGCCGTATGCTGTTCGGCAAACTGATGATGCAAAAGCCGAATATCCTGATCATGGACGAACCGACTAACCACCTGGATATGGAGTCGATCGAATCGCTGAATATGGCGCTGGAGCTGTATCAGGGCACGCTGATCTTTGTTTCGCACGACCGTGAGTTCGTCAGCTCGCTGGCAACCCGCGTCATTGAAATTACGCCGGAGCGCGTGGTGGACTTCAGCGGCAACTACGACGATTATTTGCGTAGTAAAGGGATTGAAAGCTAAACACTGACGCCCGGTGGCGCTGTGCTTACCGGGCCTACGTATCCTGGCGCGTAGGTTCGGTAAGACGGGTGCGCCCAGGCAAAGGGCACACCGCAGGTGAGCGGGCAGGGCGGTACGACCGTCAAACGTCCATACCTAATGCCCGTTTACCGTGAATATTCAGATCGCGCAGCGTGAAGCGCCCTTCCCAGGTGGTTTCATAGTCCTCGCGCGGGAAATCGCCCGGTGATGCGCCTGTCTCCAGCGCCGCTTTCACCTTACGCGCATAGGCCAGATTTTTCTCACACATTGGCGCGGCAGGAATGTACATCACATTGCCCCAGCCCTGCTGGTTTTCGACGGGGGCGACGGAGTGGATGACATCGCAATGCCACCACACGGAATCCCCGGCTTCCAGCGGCGGAATGCTGGTTAACGCCGCCATCAGTAAAGGATGCCACTGTTCAGAAATCGGCAGCACCCGGCCCGGCGCGACGCCGCATAATTCATCTTCCGGGACATCATCCAGCAGCGGGCGCAGCAGAATATACGCCATCGCCTCCGGGATAGGGACGACATGAAGCAACCCCTGACCGGGCAGCATATCGGAGAGCGCGGTCCAGCCCTGGAAGGTGCGAAATACCGAGCATTTGGTGGTGTTATCCACCGTATACTCTTCAACTTCGGTACGGTGCGCCGCATTCCACGGATCGTACTGCTCGACGTTGCCGTTAAACACGCTGGCAAATACCCGCTGATAGGCTGGCAGCAGCCAGCGTTCCAGCGCGCCGGAGTCGGTATGCGCTCCCAGTCCTTTGGATGTGGTGCCTGGCGGGCGGCGACGGATGCGATCCGGATAAATGATGCTGATATCCGGATTAAACCATCGCTTGCCGTCGTGCTCTACCTGCCACAGACGGTTGAGGAACGACTGCGCCAGCGCCATCTCTTCACTTTGGCGGGCCTGCATTTGCGCCTGCGACCAGTAGACAGGATAGATTTCAGGCCGGGAGGCGCTCAGCGTACCGAAAAAATTATCCCCCGGTCCTTTATACACCTCGTCAAAATGGTTCTTGTCCAGATAGTCGAGCATCGACTGGTCCCATGCCAGCGCCTGTTCGCGTGGAAAATGACCTTTAATCACCGCGCACCCGCGGCGCTTAACCTCGGCGCAGGTGGCATCGCTAATGTTGCCCATCGCCAGTTCGCTAAAAGGGATAATTGGCCATACCGGCTGTCCCTGCGCCTTCAGATCGTTAATTTCCGCCACCCGGGCTGCTATGGTGGCGCTCAAACGGTCGAACACCGCCTGTACGTCGCCGATTTGCGCGCGTAGCGCCTGCTTCATCTGACGAATGGCCGCTTTTGGGTCGGCGGGCAGCGTTTCGTGGGTAAAAGGAGTCGTCATATCAACCTCATCGTCTTTCGTTCGAAAGTAAAATTAGTTACATGTGATACTTTAAGTTAAAATAAGGTTAATGCAAGTTTAAAATATTGCAGGAGCGCACAAAGAGGGAAGCGAGAGGAAAACGTAAGGTGGCCAGGACGCCTTAATGTCTTATGCGGCTATTCCTTTCGTTCAGCCACTTTTCATTCGAAATAAATTTGTGGTTCTGCTCACATTGTTATTAAAATGTTTCTGGTCGCAGTTACAGCCAGGAGCTTAAGTATGACCGTTAACGTTGTCGTTACCGATATGGACGGCACTTTTCTCGACGATGCCAGGCAGTACGATCGTGTACGCTTCATGGCGCAATACCAGGAACTGAAAAAACGTAATATCGAATTTGTGGTCGCCAGCGGTAATCAGTACTACCAGTTGATCTCCTTCTTCCCCGAGCTGAAAGACGAAATTTCCTTCGTCGCAGAAAATGGCGCGCTGGTGTATGAACATGGCAAGCAGTTGTTTCACGGGGAGCTAACCCGGCATGAGTCGCGTATTGTGATTGGCGAACTGCTGAAGGATAAGCAGCTTAACTTCGTCGCCTGTGGTCTGAAAAGCGCTTATGTCAGCAAAAACGCTCCCGAGACTTTCGTGGCGCTGATGGCCAAACATTATCACCGCCTGCAGCCGGTAAACGATTATCACGATATTGACGATATCCTGTTTAAGTTCTCCCTGAATTTGCCCGATGAACAAATTCCGCTGGTTATCGACAAACTGCACGTATCTCTGGATGGCATCATGAAGCCCGTCACCAGCGGCTTCGGTTTTATCGACCTGATTATCCCGGGACTGCATAAAGCGAATGGCATCAGTCGTCTGTTAAAGCGCTGGAACAGGTCGCCACAGAATGTCGTCGCCATTGGCGACAGCGGTAATGATGCGGAAATGTTGAAAATGGCGCATTACTCTTTTGCTATGGGCAATGCCGCAGACAATATCAAAGCGCTTTCACGCTATCACACTGATGATAATAACCATCAAGGCGCGCTCAACGTCATTCAGGCCGTGCTTGACGGCACCGATCCCTTCTGATTAACAGGCCTGCGCAGGCCTGTTAAGCGTAGCGCCATCAGGCAGTTCGGGCATATTGCCGATGGCGCTTGGGCAAATTACAGCATATGTTCGGTACGGGCGATGATATCGTCCTGCGCGTCCGGCGACAGCGCGGTGAAGAAGGCGGAGTAGCCTGCCACACGCACGACCAGATCGCGGTACTGGTCCGGATGTTTTTTCGCATCCAGCAGCGTTTCGCGTGACACGATGTTGTACTGAATATGCCAGCCTTTATGCACCTCAAAGAACGTCCGTAGCAGAACCATCAGTTTCTGTTTGTCGGATTCGTTTTCCAGCGTCGTTGGGTTCAGTTTCTGGTTGAGCAGCACGCCGCCGAGAATGGAACCGGTAGGTAATTTGCCTACGGAACCAATCACCGCCGTCGGGCCGAGATGATCCGTACCCGATGCAGGGCTTGCGCCTTCCGCCAGCGGTGTATGCGCTTTGCGACCATCCGGGGTAGCCATAGTCGCGGCGCCAAATGGCACGTTTGCTGAGATAGAGGACGTACCGGCGTAATAGTTGCCGCCCACAGGGCCACGACCGTAGCGCGGGTTATGGTACTGCTTCAGTTCGTCGATATAAGTCTGATAAGCGCGCGCCAGCAGGGTATCGACACTGTCATCGTCGTTACCGTACTTCGGCGCGCCGTTAATCAGACGCTGGCGCAGCTGCTCATGGGTCAGCCCGTCAAAGTCATCGGCCAGCGCGGCGGCAAGCTGCTGTTGACCGATAACGCCCTGTTCGAAGACCAGTTTTTTCACGGCAGCGAGGCTGTTGCCCAGGTTGGCGATACCGACCTGCAGACCGGATACCCAGTCATATTTAGCGCCGCCTTGCTTGATACTCTTCGCGCGTTCAATACAGTCGTCTACCAGCGCTGAGCAGAGAATATCGTGGACGTTCTCTTCCAACATGGTGTCGACCACATACTCAATTTCGATCGATTTGCGCGTGTAGTAGCGAATTTGGGTATCCCAGGCGGCCATCACTTCGTCAAAATTGTTAAAGTTGCCTGCGGAGAGCGCCTTTTCCTGCGGCAGAAATACCTTGCCGCTGGTGGCGTCGCGACCGCCTTCCAGCGCCGCCAGCATGACGCGGGCGAAGTTAATAAAGCTCATGCCGGTGCAGCGATAACCCCATTTCCCGCCAACGGCGGTTTCGATACAGCCGATCGCCGCGTAATCGTAAGCGTCCTGCGGTTCGATCCCCAACTTGATAAATTCCGGGATGACGATTTCATCATTGTTAAACGCCGGCATCCCAAAGCCGCAGCGGATGACCTGGACGCAGGCGTCAAGGAAATCGTTACTCATTCCGGCGTGATAACGCACACTGAGGTTGGGCTGGGTAGAACGCAGACGTCCACAGGACTCCAGAATGGCGTAAGACAGCGGATTCACTGCGTCCATTGGCTGACCGTTGATGAGATTCTGACCGCCAATGGTGACGTTTTGATACAGCGGGCTGCCCGCGGAAGCTTTAGAGTGCGAACCGGAACGGATCTTGTTTACTTCCAGCAGTTTCAGCCAGCAGCTGTGCAGCAGTTCAATGGCGTGCTCACGATCCAGCGTCTGGTTTAGTTCGACATCGCGACGATAATAGGGGTAAAGATACTGGTCCATACGACCAAATGACACCGAGTGACCGTTAGACTCAATTTGTAGAATCAGTTGGATGAAGTAGCACAATTGCAGTGCTTGCCAGAAGGTTTGCGGCGGTTGGTGGGCGATCACCTCGCAGTTTTCCGCGATGGTAAGTAGCTCTTTACGACGGCTTTCACGGGACTCTTCGCCCGCCATCTGGCGCGCCAGCGCGGCAAAGCGCGTGATATGCTGGCTTACCGCGTCCAGCACAATATCAATCGCCTTCAGGAACTGCTCGCCATGCAGATCTTCCAGCACGGTCAGGTTGATGCGTGAGCGGCGCTCGGCGACTTTATCGCGCAGGCCATCAAGCCCTTTTTCCAGCAGCAGCGGGAAGTTCACCGCCAGGTGCGCGTCACCGGAGGTCATATTGCCTTCGGCTTTGATAATGCCAGTCGCCAGAAGCCCTTTTTGTTCATCGGTAAACATGCCGTAGCAGCGATCCTGGACGGTTTGACCGCGCCACCACGGACAGACGTCGTGCAGAATACGCTTGTTTTCTTCACTTACGGAAAAACCTGCGCCGGGCCGGTCTGCCAGGTCGTCGATCTCTTTTTCAATCCACGAGACGGTATATTCCGGGAAAATCGGCGCGGCGCGGACTTCACTTGCCTGGTTGCCGACGATCAGTTCATCGTGTTTTATCCAGATAGTGCGTTCCGCCAGGTGATGGGCCAGCGCCAGCGCGCGGCGTACCGGAATCGGTTTATCCAGATGCTGCTGGTACATTTCGGTATAATGCTGCGCGCGCTCGGTACAGACCGGCGGTTTCACGATATGTACCAGCGCGGTTTTGTGCGCCTTAATGCGGTCGCTGAGCGTGTCCAGTTTCAGTTGGGTCATGATAATTATCCTCGTAGGGTCGCGGTTAAACCTTTTTGGCTGGCGTACTTCTGGGCAAAATCAAGTAACGCCGGCGCATCCAGTGGTTTATCCGGGGCATGATAGGGCTGACTGAGTAAGTGGTATTTATTGATGCCCAGCGTGTGGTAGGGCAGAAAATGAATTTCCCCGACGTGCAGTTCGTCGGCGGCAAAGTCGGTAATGGCTTTAATGGCCTCCTCATCGGCATTAAATCCCTGAATCAGCGGGACGCGAATCACCATTTTTTTGCCCGCGGCGGCGAGTTTCCTGAGATTTTCCAGCACCCGCGAGGCGCTGCCATCGGTCCACTGCTTAAACGGCCCGTCGGCGACATGTTTCAAATCAGCCAGAAACAGATCGATATAAGGCAGTGAGGGCGCAATGTATTTCCATGGGACATGCAGACATGTCTCAACCGCTGTATGAATACCGGTGTCATGGCTGGCTTTAAACAGCTCTGCCGCCAGCTCCGGCTGCATAAACGGTTCGCCGCCGGAAAGCGTAAGACCGCCGCCGCTGCGATCGTAAAAAGGTTTATCGCGCAGTACTGTCGCCATGATCTCATCCACGCTTTTTATTTCGCCGCACACGGTTAACGCCTGTGTGGGGCAGCAATGCGCCAGGACTGAAAAATGGGCGTCGGTCAGTTTTTCGCGATGGATGAGCAGGCCGTTTAGCGCGCGCTCAATGACGTCCGGCGCGGCTTGCGCGCACAGGTCGCATCCTTCGAGACACAGCCGCGCGTCGTATAACAGATCCTGAGCGCGGGCGCGGCTTTCCGGGTTCTGGCACCAGCGACAGCCCAACGAACAGCCTTTGAGAAATACTACGGTACGGATACCGGGGCCATCGTGGGTAGAATAGCGCTGAATATTGAAGATCATAAACGGCCTCTCTTATTTCATATAAAGATTAAATTACTTTCGAATGAAGGTTATCTTGATGTGCGTCAACGAATGGAGAGGTTCTGACAAAGAGGCGTTAAATGAGGTACAACATCACGGGTTGAGGCTGTGATATGGCGTTTAAGATGATGCCGCGCTGCTTGAGCCGATCGTCAGTCGGAGCTTGGGTAAGCTGGCTTTGCGTCTGATGACAGTAATTATCTGTTGATACAGCACGGCCATAAACCGTGCTTCGGTATGTTTATCCGTAAAGTGGCTACTGCCCGCAGACCTCACAGCCGGGGTTGCGCATCAACTTCATTTCGCGGAACTGACAGGTCATCGCATCGTACATGACGATTTTTCCGCTGGCAGGCTGACCGTAATGCGCCAGTAGCTTAATGGCCTCCATTGCCTGTAGCGAACCGATCACACCAATCAGCGGCGCCATCACCCCTGCCTCTACGCAGGTCAGAGCGTTTTCGCCAAACAGACGGCTCAGGCAGCGGTAACAGGGTTCGTTTTCCCGATACGTAAAGACGGTAACTTGTCCTTCCATACGAATTGCCGCGCCGGAGATTAGCGGCACTTTCGCGGTATAGCACCCGGCGTTAAGTTGATTACGTACGCTAACGTTATCGGTACAGTCCAGTACCAGCGAATGCCCGGCAATCAGGCTGGTCATAGCGTCGTCGTCCAGCCGCGCGTTAACGGGCGTAATGGTAATATGCGGGTTGATTCGCGCCAGCGCGTCGCGGGCGGACTCAACCTTTGGCTGCCCGACCGTGGCGTCGCTGTGCAAGGTTTGACGCTGGAGATTGGAAACGGAAACGGTATCAAAATCGAGTAGCGTCAGTTGCCCGACGCCAGCGCCGGCCAGATACTGCGTTGCCGCGCAGCCGAGTCCGCCTAGCCCGACCACTAATACCCGCGCATCTTTTAACGCTTCCTGCCCTTCAAAATCGAAGCCGCGCAGAATAATTTGTCGGTTATAGCGCAGCATCTCCTGGTCGCTAAGTTCCGCCATTACAGGCCTCCGAACAGAGCATTAAACGGCTCGACTTCCACCCATTCTCCCGGCTCAACATTGCCGCGTTCACGCTCCAGCACAATAAAGCAGTTGCCCAGACTAAACGAGCTGAAAATATGTGAGCCCTGGTGTCCGGTGGTCGTGACCTCCAGTTCGCCGTTGGCGCTACGTTGCAGGATGCCGCGCTGGAAATCGAGACGCCCCGGCGTTTTCTTCAGGCGAGATGTTGTGCGTACACGCTGGCGCGGCGGTACAGCGCTTGCCGTGTTGCCGCCAAGCTTCGCCAGTAAAGGCTGAACCAGTTGATAAAACGTGAGCGCCGCAGAGACTGGATTTCCCGGCAGGCCACAGAACCAGCTATTACTGAGTTTGCCGAAGGCAAACGGTTTGCCTGGCTTGATAGCCAGCTTCCAGAAGGCGATTTCGCCCAATTCTTCAAGGATGGTTTTGGTATAGTCCGCTTCACCAACCGAGACGCCGCCGGAGCTTATCACTACATCGGCCTGGCTGTCGGCGTCGATAAACGCGGCGCGAAGCTTACCGGGATCGTCAGGAATAATGCCTAAATTGATCACTTCGCAGCCAAGCTGTTGCAGCATCAAATGTATAGTTAGACGGTTAGTGTCATAAATTTGTCCCGCCTCCAGCGGCTGGCCCGGAAGCTGGAGCTCGTCGCCGGTCGAGAACAGCGCTACGCGCACTTTACGTACAACCTGCGCATCGGCAATTCCCAGCGACGCCAGCACCGGCAGTTCGGCAGTAGTCAGGCGCGTACCGGCCGGAAAGACCACCGCATCCTGGCAAATATCCTCGCCGCGGCGGCGGATGTTTTGTCCGCAACGAACATCGGCGGTAAAACGCACGCCGTCATCGGTTTGTTCCGTCTGTTCTTGCATGACTACCGCCTCGCAACCTGCCGGCACCGGGGCGCCGGTCATAATGCGAATGCAGGTTCCCGCAGGCCACTCTCCCAGGTAAGGCTGACCGGCAAATGCTTTGCCGGCGACGGGCAGCGGCTTATCGGCGGACAAATCCGCCACGCGTACCGCATAACCATCCATAGCTGAATTATCAAAGCCGGGAACATCGAGGGGAGAAACGATATCGGTCGCCAGGATGCGGCCAAAGCAGTTCACCAGCGGCAACGTTTCTACGGCGGTGAGCGGGGTAATACGTGAAAGCATCTGGGTCAGCGCCGTTTCAAGCGGCATCAATCCGGCGGAAAATTCCATGAACATACTCCTGCGAGGCAAAATCGAATCCGGCTATTATGTCAGAAAACAGTGGCGGGCAGTATGCTACCTCGGTCTTAGAGACGGCCTTGCGCCTTTACATACCTTACGCATCTTTCTATATTCAAAAATCGAATGAATAACTCACAACAATTCTGATAGTTATAGTAAAAGTTGTGTGCCATCGTGAACAGCGCCTGAATAGGGATACGCCTGGCACAGGAATTTACCGGGAATAAGGAGCCGCAGGTGCCGCACAGCGATGAACTGGATAGCCGCGATGTTCTGTCCGTCAGTGGCCTGAATATCGCGTTTCACCACGAAGGGCAACAGATAGACGCCGTGCGTAATGTGTCATTACGCCTGAAGCGTGGAGAGACTCTGGCGATTGTCGGCGAGTCGGGATCGGGAAAATCGGTGACGGCGCTGGCGTTAATGCGGCTGATTGAGCAGTCGGGCGCGAACGTGCGCTGCGGCGAAATGCTGTTGCGTCGGCGTAATCGCCAGGTGATTGAGCTGTCTGAGCAGAGTGACGCGCAGATGCGGCGTGTGCGCGGCGCGGATATCGCCATGATTTTCCAGGAGCCAATGACCTCGCTCAACCCGGTATTTACCGTTGGCGAGCAAATTGCCGAATCTATTCGTTTGCATCAGGGCGCCAGCCACGAAGAGGCGCTGGCGGAAGCGAAACGTATGCTCGATCAGGTACGGATCCCGGAGTCGCAGGCGATTTTATCGCGTTATCCGCATCAGCTTTCCGGCGGGATGCGCCAGCGAGTCATGATCGCGATGGCGCTATCCTGTCGTCCGGCGGTATTGATTGCCGATGAACCCACCACGGCGCTGGATGTCACTATCCAGGCGCAAATTCTGCAACTTATCAAAGTGTTGCAGCAAGAGATGTCGATGGGTGTGATTTTTATCACCCACGACATGGGCGTCGTGGCGGATATTGCCGATCGCGTGCTGGTGATGTATCAGGGCGAGGCCGTGGAAACCGGCAGCGTAGAGCAGATTTTCCATGCGCCGACGCATCCTTATACCCAAACGTTACTGGCCGCCGTCCCTCAGCTTGGCGCGATGCGAGGCCACTCGCTGCCACGCCGTTTCCCGTTGATTTCCGCTGACGAACCGGCCCTTTATGAATCGCAGATTGAGCAAGACACGGTGGTGGAAGGCGAGCCTATTCTCCAGGTTCGGGGGCTGGTGACGCGATTCCCGCTGCGTAGCGGTCTCTTTAATCGCGTTACGCGTGAAGTTCATGCCGTTGAGAATATCAGTTTCGATCTCTGGCCTGGCGAAACGCTATCGCTGGTGGGCGAGTCCGGTAGCGGAAAATCGACGACCGGACGCGCGCTGCTGCGGTTGGTTGAATCCCGGCAGGGGGAGATTATCTTTAACGGCCAGCGCATTGACACGCTGTCTGCGGGTAAACTCCAGCCGTTGCGCCGCGATATTCAGTGTATTTTCCAGGACCCTTACGCCTCGCTCGACCCGCGCCAGACCGTGGGGTATTCCATTATGGAACCTTTACGGATTCATGGCCTGGGGCAGGGGGACGCTGCGGCAAAGCGCGTGGCCTGGTTGCTTGAGCGTGTCGGATTACGTCCTGAACATGCCTGGCGTTATCCGCACGAGTTTTCCGGCGGTCAACGTCAGCGCATCTGCATTGCTCGCGCGCTGGCATTGAATCCTAAAGTGATTATTGCTGATGAGGCGGTCTCCGCGCTGGATGTTTCCGTTCGCGGACAGATCATTAATTTACTGCTCGATTTACAACGGGAAATGGGGATCGCCTACCTGTTTATTTCGCATGATATGGCGGTCGTGGAGCGAATTAGCCATCGCGTGGCGGTGATGTATCTTGGTCAAATTGTTGAGATGGGGCCGCGGCGCGCCGTTTTTGAAAACCCGCAGCATCCTTATACGCGTAAATTGATGGCGGCGGTGCCGGTTGCCGATCCTTCCAGACACCGGCCGCGGCGCGTTCTGCTATCAGATGATATACCCAGCAATATTCATAAACGTGGCGAAGAGACGCCCGCCGTTTCATTACAGTTGGTCGGGCCGGGACATTATGTTGCGCGGCCGCTGCAGGATAATGCGCTCTCGCGCTTATAACATTCAGACAGGCAGGGTTTCAGGAGAACAACATGACGCAATTTATTACGCATAAATGGCTGGCGGCGCTGGGACTGGCCTCATCCATTGCGGCTTTTCCGGCCCTGGCGGCCAAAGATGTGGTGGTGGCGGTAGGGTCTAATTTCACCACGCTCGATCCGTATGACGCCAACGATACACTCTCGCAGGCGGTGGCGAAGTCATTTTATCAGGGGCTGTTTGGCCTGGATAAAGACATGAAGGTAAAAAACGTCCTGGCGGAAGGCTATACCGTTTCTGATGACGGTCTGACCTACACCATTACCCTACGACAGGGGGTGAAATTTCAGGACGGCGCGGATTTTGATGCGGTGGCGGTGAAAGCGAATCTCGATCGCGCCAGCAATCCGGATAACCACCTCAAGCGTTATAACCTGTATAAAAATATCGCAAAAACGGAGGTTGTCGACCCGGCAACGGTAAAAATTACCCTGAAACAGCCGTTCTCCGCTTTCATTAATATTCTGGCGCACCCGGCGACGGCGATGATCTCGCCGCAAGCGCTGGAAAAATATGGCAAGGATATTGGTTTTCATCCGGTCGGCACCGGTCCATACCAGCTTGAAACCTGGAATCAGACCGACTTTGTCAAAGTGAAAAAGTTCGCCGGTTACTGGCAGCAGGGCTTACCCAAGCTGGATTCTATTACCTGGCGTCCGGTTACTGACAACAATACCCGCGCGGCGATGCTGCAAACTGGCGAAGCGCAATTTGCTTTTCCTATCCCTTATGAGCAGGCCGCGTTACTGGCGAAAAATAAAAACCTCGAACTGGTCGCCAGCCCGTCCATTATGCAGCGTTATATCAGTATGAATGTGACGCAGAAGCCGTTTGATAATCCTAAGGTGCGTGAGGCGTTGAATTACGCTATCAATCGTCAGGCGCTGGTTAAAGTGGCGTTTGCCGGATACGCCACGCCGGCGACGGGCGTGGTGCCGCCGTCGATAGCCTATGCGCAAAGCTATCAGCCGTGGCCCTATGATCCGGCTAAAGCGCGCGAACTGTTGAAAGAGGCGGGGTATCCAGACGGTTTCAGTACCACGCTGTGGTCATCGCACAACCATAGCACCGCGCAAAAAGTGTTGCAGTTTACCCAACAGCAACTGGCGCAGATTGGCATTAAAGCCCGGATAACCGCGATGGACGCCGGCCAGCGCGCCGCGGAAGTCGAGGGCAAAGGGCAAAAAGAGAGCGGTGTGCGAATGTTCTATACCGGCTGGTCGGCGTCGACGGGCGAAGCTGACTGGGCGTTATCGCCGCTCTTCGCATCACAAAACTGGCCGCCGACGCAGTTTAATACCGCTTTTTACAGCAACAAGCAGGTCGACAGCGATTTGGCGGCGGCCTTAAAGACCAACGATCCGCAGGAGAAAACACGATTGTACAAAGAGGCGCAGGATATTATCTGGAAAGAGTCGCCCTGGATACCGTTGGTGGTGGAGAAATTGGTTTCTGCGCACAGTAAAAATTTGACCGGTTTCTGGATTATGCCGGATACCGGTTTCAGCTTTGACGATGCGGATTTGAAGTAAGTAATGCGATGGGGCTGGATGGCGCGCGCGTTGTCCGCCATCCGGTAAAAGGTTCGTGTGATGCTTAACTATGTTCTCAAGCGCCTGCTGGGATTAATTCCTACGCTGTTGATTGTGGCAGTGCTGGTGTTTTTATTTGTTCATTTGTTGCCCGGCGACCCGGCGCGGCTGATAGCCGGACCGGAAGCCGACGCGCAGGTGATCGCGCTGGTTCGTCAGCAGCTGGGGCTTGATCAGCCGCTTCATGTCCAGTTTTGGCGTTACATCACCCATGTTTTACAAGGCGATTTCGGGACGTCAATGGTTTCCCGCCGCCCGGTTTCTGAGGAGATCGCCAGCCGCTTTTTGCCGACGCTGTGGCTGACGATAACCAGTATGATATGGGCGGTTCTGTTTGGCATGGCGATCGGCATCGCCGCCGCCGTGTGGCGTAATCGCTGGCCTGACCGGGTAGGAATGACGCTTGCCGTGACCGGCATTTCTTTCCCGGCTTTTGCGCTGGGAATGTTGTTAATGCAGATTTTTTCCGTGGATCTGGGCTGGCTACCGACCGTGGGGGCGGATAGTTGGCAACATTATATTTTACCCTCCCTGACGCTTGGCGCGGCGGTGGCATCCGTCATGGCGCGTTTTACGCGCTCCTCGTTTGTCGATGTCCTGAGCGAGGATTACATGAGGACCGCGCGGGCGAAAGGCGTCAGTGAAACGTGGGTGGTGTTAAAACATGGCCTGCGCAATGCAATGATCCCGGTCGTCACCATGATGGGACTGCAATTTGGCTTTTTGCTTGGCGGATCGATCGTCGTCGAAAAAGTGTTTAACTGGCCGGGGCTTGGGCGATTACTGGTCGACTCCGTCGACATGCGCGACTACCCCGTGATTCAGGCGGAAGTGCTGCTGTTTTCTCTGGAATTTATTCTTATCAACTTAGTGGTGGATGTCCTCTATGCCGCCATTAATCCGGCTATCAGGTATAAGTAAGGATGCGATTATTTAACTGGCGCCGTCAGGCGATTTTACATGCTATGCCGGTGGTAAAACCCGACCAGATACGCACGCCGTGGCGGGAGTTCTGGCGTCGTTTTCGCCGCCAGCATGTCGCGTTGGTCGCCGGGGGATTCGTACTGGCGTTAATTCTGGTGGCGATTTTTGCCCGTTGGCTGACGCCCTACGATGCGGAAAACTATTTTGACTACGATAGCCTGAACAATGGCCCCTCTTTGCAGCACTGGTTTGGCGTTGACTCGCTGGGAAGAGACATCTTTAGCCGGGTTCTCGTTGGGGCGCAGATCTCACTGGCGGCGGGCGTGTTCGCGGTATTTATCGGCGCGATAATCGGCACGGTGTTGGGATTGCTGGCGGGATATTATGAAGGCTGGTGGGATCGTTTCATTATGCGCATTTGCGATGTGCTGTTCGCCTTCCCCGGCATTTTGCTGGCGATTGCCGTTGTGGCGGTGTTAGGTAGCGGTATTGCTAACGTGATTGTTGCGGTGGCGATTTTCTCTATTCCGGCGTTTGCTCGTCTGGTGCGCGGAAATACTCTGGTCTTAAAACAGCAGACGTTTATTGAGTCTGCCCGCAGTATCGGCGCCAGCGACACGACGATTTTGTTTAGCCATATCTTGCCGGGAACGGTCTCGTCAATTGTGGTTTTCTTTACGATGCGTATCGGTACGTCAATTATTTCCGCGGCAAGCCTGTCATTTCTCGGATTAGGCGCGCAGCCGCCAACGCCGGAGTGGGGAGCGATGCTCAATGAAGCGCGGGCGGATATGGTCATCGCGCCGCACGTAGCGCTCTTCCCGGCGGTGGCGATTTTCCTGACTGTGCTGGCGTTTAACCTGTTAGGCGACGGGTTGCGCGATGCGCTGGACCCGAAGATTAAGGGGTAAGCCAGCCCGGTGGCGTTGACGCCTGGCGGGCCTGGAACGGGCTCGCCAGGTGGGGTAACACATCCGGCACCCGCGCCGGGGGAGGTGGCGTTAAACCCGACTGCCCCACAAATCATATTCGTCGGCGTTTTCCACTTTCACGCGCACGATATCGCCCGGCTTGACGTTGGTTTCGCCGTTCAAATAGACCGCACCGTCAATTTCCGGCGCATCCGCCATGCTACGCCCGATAGCGCCTTCTTCGTCAACCTCATCAACGATCACCAGAATTTCGCGGCCCACTTTTTCCTGCAAGCGCTCAGCGGAGATTTGCTGTTGCAGTTGCATAAAGCGGTTCCAGCGCTCTTCTTTCACCTCTTCCGGCACCTGATCCGGCAGCTCATTCGCGCCTGCGCCTTCCACCGGGCTGTACTTGAAGCAGCCTACACGATCGAGGCGCGCCTCTTTCAGGAAGTCGAGCAGCATCTGGAAGTCTTCTTCCGTTTCGCCGGGGAAGCCGACAATAAAGGTGGAGCGTAGGGTCAGTTCCGGGCAGATTTCGCGCCACTGCTTAATGCGCGCCAACTGGCGGTCAACGGAACCAGGACGTTTCATCAGTTTAAGAATCCGCGGGCTGGCATGTTGCAGCGGAATGTCCAGATAAGGCAGGATTTTGCCTTCTGCCATTAGCGGAATCACATCATCAACGTGTGGGTAGGGGTAGACGTAGTGCAGACGTGTCCAGACGCCCAGTTTTGATAACTGCTCGCACAGGCTCACCATACTGGTTTTCACCGGTTCGCCATTATGGAATCCGGTGCGGTGCTTCACATCTACGCCGTAGGCGGAGGTATCTTGCGAAATCACCAGAATCTCTTTGACCCCGGCATCAACCAGACGTTTCGCTTCGCTTAATACGTCGCCAATCGGACGGCTGACCAGATCCCCGCGCATCGACGGGATGATGCAGAACGTGCAGCGATGATTACAGCCTTCAGAAATTTTCAGATACGCATAATGGCGCGGCGTCAGTTTTACACCCTGTTCCGGTACGAGGCTTAAAAATGGATTGTGCTTCGGCTTCGGTACGTAATGATGTACGTGCTGCAGAACTTGCTCATAGCTATGCGGCCCGGTGATTTCCAGTACTTTCGGATGCACTTCGCGGATCTGATCTTCTTTTGCGCCCAGGCAGCCGGTGACGATTACCTTACCGTTTTCGTTCAGCGCTTCGCCAATGGCTTCCAGTGACTCTTGTACCGCGCTGTCAATAAAGCCACAGGTATTAACGATAACCATATCCGCATCGTCATAGCGTGGCACAACGTCATAGCCTTCGGTACGCAGCTCAGTCAGGATGCGTTCCGAATCAACGAGGTTTTTCGGACAGCCCAGGGAAACGAAGCCGATCTTTGGCTGGTGGGTTACATTACTCATAGCTTAAAAAGTGTTCATTTATTGGAATGGTCAGGGCAGGGATTCTACAGATATCCGAACAAAAATTGTATCGCAATCTCATCGGGAGCGGCGGCATCAACCGTTGTGGTTATCAGCAAAAGGTGAAAAAGGGCAATTCTAAGAAAATTCTTGATCTCTGACACCCATTTGTCTAAAAAACGACCATACTATTAAGTTGAACCCTGGTAGAAAAGAGGAGGAAAAAAGGTATGGTCGTTGACAGACTGAGAACCGATCTTCTCAACAAGCTGATAAACGCGCGTATCGATCTTGCCGCTTATCTGCAATTGCGAAAAGCGAAGGGGTATATGTCAGTCAGCGAAAGTGACACTCTGCGTGACAATTTTTTTGAACTGAATCGCGAGCTCCACGATCACGCTTTACGGCAGGGACTGCATCTCGATCAGGAAGAGTGGAACGCGCTGCGCCGTGCCGAAGGCGCGCTTGCAGCCGCCGCCGTTTGTTTAATGAGCGGACACCATGATTGTCCGACCTTTATTGCCGTCAACGCAGATAAACTTGAAAACTGTCTGACAACTTTGACGCTGAGTATTCAGAGTCTGAAAGCACATTCACCGCTTACACAGGTCTGAATAAGGGGGAGGCGACTCCCCCTTTTTACCGAACCGCGCCGCTTAATGTTTTGTAAAAATAAACCCGACCTCTTGCGATGCTGACTACGCTTTAACGCAGAGCCCTGAAGGAGGCGGTATGCGTCGAATACTTCTCGCGGTAGTTTCATTCTCTCTTTTCTCTTCATGGGCGAACGCCAGTCTTGCGCCGGTGAACGTTGAGGTGCTGCAAACCCGACTCGATCACCCGTGGTCGCTGGCTTTTTTGCCGGATAACCGTGGGATGCTCATTACCCTGAAAGGGGGACAACTGCGCCACTGGCAGGCGGGACGGGGACTTTCCGATCCGCTGGCTGGCGTACCGAAAGTGTGGGCAAACGGGCAGGGAGGTTTACTGGACGTCGTGCTGGCGCCTGATTTTGCCCAGTCTCGCCGCGTCTGGCTGAGTTATGCTGAAGCTGACCGCGAAGGAAACGCCGGTACGGCAGTCGGTTTTGGACGGCTGAGCGACGATCTTCAGCGTCTGGAGCATTTTCGTACCGTGTTTCGCCAGATGCCTAAGCTGTCTACCGGCAACCATTTTGGCGGACGTATGGTATTCGATGCGCAAGGATCTCTTTTTATTGCCCTGGGTGAAAATAACCAGCGCGCTACCGCGCAGGATTTGGATAAATTACAGGGTAAGCTGGTGCGCCTGACCGGGCAGGGCGAAATTCCGCCGGATAATCCGTTTGTGCATCAGGCGGGCGCGCGTCCGGAAATCTGGTCTTACGGTATTCGTAATCCGCAGGGGCTGGCCATCAATCCCTGGAGCGGCGCGCTATGGCTGCATGAACACGGTCCGCGCGGCGGCGATGAAATTAACATCCCGGAAAAAGGCAAAAATTATGGCTGGCCGCTGGCCACGTGGGGCGTCAACTATAGTGGTCTGAAAGTGCCGGAAGCCAAAGGTGAAATTGTCGAGGGAACGGAGCAACCGGTTTACTACTGGAAGGATTCTCCGGCGATCAGCGGGATGGCTTTTTATGCCAGCGACGTTTTTGCGCCGTGGCGGCACAAACTGTTTATCGGTGCGCTAAAAGATAAAGAGGTCATTGTGATGCGCGTCGATGGCAATACGGTGACGGAAGAAGGCCGTATTCTGGGTGACAGAAAGCAGCGTATTCGGGATGTGCGTGTCGGACCTGACGGCTACTTATATGTGTTAACCGATGAGTCCGACGGGCAGTTACTCAAGGTAAGTCCTGCAGCCACGCGTTAGGTCACCGGGATCATCACCACTTTGCGAAAAGCAGGGCGCTCGGTAAGCTGCTGATACCAGCGTTCCAGATTCGGGCGCGGCGTCCACTTCAGACCCACGTTCAGCAGGTTATAGACGAAAGGCGCAATAGCGATATCACCGGTGCCAAAGTTATCCCCGGAGAACCACGGCTGGTGGGCCAGAGCGTCATCAAGAAGCGCAAACAGGCTGTCACACTTTTCGATACCGGCTTCAATTGCCGCCTGGTCGCGTTTTTCCGGCGGGGTTCTGACCAGTCCCATCAGGATCACGCGGTGCGCCGGGCTCAACGTTTGATTCGCCCAGTCCATCCATTTTTCGCCCTCCGCACGCCGCGCCGGATTATCAACCCATAGCCGGTTCTGGCCGTATTGCGCCGCCAGATAGCGGACAATGGCATTGGATTCCCACAATAATAGGTCGGTTTCATCATCTTTAAGCAGCGGCACCAGCCCATTGGGATTCATCGCCAGATAGTCGGCATCCTTGTTAACGCCGAATTTTCCGCCTGCCAGAATTTGATCGTATGGCAGTTCCAGCTCTTCAAGCGTCCACAACACTTTTTTAACATTAGTCGAGTTGTTCCGGCCCCACAGCGTAATCATATTAACCCCTTCTGTTTTATCAGGATGATGACAGTAATCGGCCTACCGTGAGATAAACCTAACATTTACACAATGGTCTGTAAAAAAATCGTTATGAAGGAAGCGTAACGGGATGTTATTGCATAAACTTTAAAAACTTTACCAAGTTACGGTTTCTTTAACGTCGTGAGTGCGTTATTACTCACCGCACTTATTACACGGTGGTGTGACGTGTGTTTTTGGAATGGATACTCGGGTGGTACTATGACGCAATACGCTTCTTCCCTTCGTAGCCTCGCGGCAGGTTCGGTTCTCTTATTCCTTTTCGCTTCGCCTGTAAAGGCAGAGGAACAAACGATCGCGCCGCCGGGCGTTGATGCGCGAGCCTGGATCTTAATGGATTACGCCAGCGGTAAAGTACTGGCGGAAGGCAACGCCGATGAGAAACTCGACCCTGCCAGTTTGACAAAAATTATGACCAGCTACGTGGTGGGCCAGGCGCTGAAGGCAGGGAAAATCAAGCTAACCGATATGGTAACGGTGGGCAAAGATGCCTGGGCGACGGGGAACCCGGCGCTACGTGGGTCGTCGGTGATGTTTCTCAAGCCAGGCGATCAGGTGTCGGTTGCGGATCTTAATAAAGGCATCATCATTCAGTCAGGTAATGATGCCTGTATCGCGCTTGCCGACTACGTCGCCGGAAGCCAGGAGTCCTTTATCGGCCTGATGAACGCTTATGCGAAACGACTGGGATTAACGAATACAACCTTCCAGACGGTACACGGTCTTGATGCGCCAGGGCAGTTCAGTACCGCTCGCGATATGGCGCTGCTCGGCAAGGCCTTGATTCACGATGTGCCTGACGAATACGCCATTCATAAAGAGAAAGAATTTACTTTTAATAATATTCGTCAACCGAACCGCAACCGCCTGTTGTGGAGCACCAATCTGCATGTCGACGGCATGAAAACGGGGACAACGGCAGGCGCTGGGTATAACCTTGTCGCCTCCGCCACTCAGGGCGATATGCGCCTGATCTCTGTCGTGCTGGGGGCGAAAACGGACCGTATTCGTTTTAATGAGTCAGAAAAACTGCTGACCTGGGGTTTTCGCTTCTTTGAAACGGTCACGCCGATTAAACCTGACGCGACATTCGTGACGCAACGGGTCTGGTTTGGCGATAAGCGTGAGGTCAATTTGGGAGCGGGCGATGCGGGGTCTGTGACGATTCCGCGTGGGCAGCTTAAAAACCTGAAGGCCAGCTTTACGTTGAACGAACCACAGCTCACGGCGCCGTTGAAGAAAGGGCAGGTTGTCGGCACCATCGATTTCCAGCTTAACGGAAAATCCATTGAGCAACGTCCGTTAATGGTGATGGAAAACGTCGACGAAGGCGGATTTTTCAGCCGGATGTGGGATTTTGTGCTGATGAAACTCCATCAGTGGTTTGGCAGTTGGTTCTCGTAAAATAACTCCGTTGCCGGGTGCGCGCCGCATCCGGCAACGGGCGGTTAATACATCAGGTTAATATGTTGTTCTTTGGCGTAAGCTACAAAGGCCTCATCGGGACGGCGGTCGCTGATAATCGTATCAAAGCGTGATAGTTCCCCCATCCGCGCCGGGCGTACCTTGCCGAATTTACTGTGATCCACCACCAGTACATGACACTGCGCCATCGTCATCGCCCAATGTTTTACCGGCAGTTCTTCCAGATTAAAGCAGGTAGCGCCTTTACTGGTATGAACGCCGGCGGCGGAATAAAACGCGATATCCGGACAAATATTGTTTAACGTTTCATGGAAATCAAGCGGTTTGAAAATGGCGTTGCTGGCGTGAAACTCCCCGCCGCTGAGGATGGCGCGGCAATGGGGTTTGTCCTGCAGCGCCAGAAAGGTATTAAGTGAATAGCACACTGCCGTAAAGGGAAGGTCGTTATCAATGGCTTCAATGATCCACGGCGTGGTGGTGCCACAGTCAATAAATACCGTTTGATGCGCTTGTACCAGGCCTGCAGCCAACTGCGCGGCACGGCGTTTTTCTTCCACCAGACGAGATTTTTGATCGCTTAACAGATAATGACTAACGCTGCGGGGCTCCAGTACGATATAGCCGCCCAGCAACACGACAGGCGCGCTTTTATGGTTCAGGTCGCGACGAATGGTCATTTCAGAGACGCCCAACAGGGTCGCGGCTTCTTTAAGGTGAAGTTTATCGCTGCGTTTTAAGGCCTGCAGCAATTGACCAATACGCTCGTCGCGTCGCGTTTCCATAGTTCCCCTGGAGAGTTAAATAAGCGCTCCGCACCATACAGAGCGCTTAATATTACTCTTTTTTTCGCTATTTAGTCACGTACCCAGCCTTTTCGAATGGGCAATGCGAAACAGAAACGGTAACAACGTTGCAGCGCCTGGTAGAGCGGCGCGCCGTACCATTGCCAGATCAGCTGTGCGCTCAGGCAGCCAAGCATCGCTACCAGCAGTGCGCCAATCATATCTAACGGCCAGTGTACGCCGAGATAGACGCGCGACCAGGCGATGGTAATGGCTATCGCCATCATCACGATGCCTGACCAGAGGCGGTGCCAGAACAAAAACGCCAGCGCAAAGGTAAAAATCACCGTACCGTGATCGCTGGGGAACGAGTCATCGGCGGCATGATGCAGGAAGTTATAGCCGATATGATCGACAAATGGACGGTCGTGCGGGAAAAGGTGTCCCATTGTCCAGGAGACCGCCAGACTGATAATCAGCGCGATGCCGATTTTAACGATCAGCTGACGCTGGGCGCAGACCCGATCGCGGGGCCCCCACAGCCAGAGTACCACGGCTAAGAGCGGGACGATGTTGATGACATCTTTGGCGATAAAGATAGCGAGCGAAATCGTCCACTGCGCGGAATCAGGCGTGGCGTTAATAAAATTAAACAGCGAGTTGTTAAGGTTTTCCAGCATAACATCCAGGCTCGGAGCAATGAAATCAAAAGGGATAGCCAGCTCATCCCCGTGCAAACTGAGCATAAATGCAGCGTAACAGGGAGGAAAAGCAGTATTGTCTTATTTGGCGGCAACATGAAGAGATTTAAGACAATGGCATAAAATAACGCCGCAAGCTTAAATTAACCTTAAAGTACGCAAGCGATAAGCGGCTTTCTGTAAAAATGTGCGCTATTTCCCTTGCAGCCTCATAATTCGCTATCTCAGTTCCCCGACTTTCATTACACTCTGCGCGGTTTTTATTGGCGAAGAGATGGTATGCAGAATCGTTTACAATCAGGCGGCAGGCTGGGACGTCAGGCGCTGCTTTTTCCTCTCTGTCTGGTGCTGTACGAATTTTCTACTTATATTGGCAACGACATGATCCAGCCGGGTATGCTGGCGGTGGTTGAGCAGTATCAGGCAGGCCTGGACTGGGTTCCGACGTCCATGACCGCTTATCTGGCGGGCGGTATGTTCTTACAGTGGCTGCTTGGCCCGTTGTCTGACCGTATTGGTCGTCGTCCTGTGATGCTGGCGGGCGTCGTGTGGTTTATTGTCACCTGCCTGGCGACGTTACTGGCGAAAAACATCGAACAATTTACCTTCCTGCGTTTTTTGCAAGGGATTAGCCTGTGTTTTATCGGTGCTGTAGGGTATGCCGCGATTCAGGAATCCTTTGAGGAAGCGGTGTGTATAAAAATTACCGCGCTGATGGCGAACGTGGCGTTAATCGCGCCGCTACTGGGACCACTGGTCGGGGCGGCATGGGTGCATGTTCTGCCGTGGGAGGGAATGTTTATTTTATTTGCCGCACTGGCCGCTATCGCCTTTTTCGGGCTACAGCGCGCAATGCCGGAGACCGCCACGCGGCGGGGCGAAACGTTGTCATTTAAGGCGCTGGGCCGTGACTATCGGCTGGTGATAAAAAATCGGCGGTTCGTCGCAGGGGCGTTAGCGCTGGGATTTGTCAGCCTGCCGCTGTTGGCCTGGATTGCGCAGTCGCCGATTATCATCATTAGCGGCGAACAGCTCAGCAGCTATGAATATGGTCTGCTGCAGGTGCCCGTTTTTGGCGCGCTCATTGCCGGTAATCTGGTGTTGGCGCGTTTAACCTCCCGACGTACGGTTCGCTCGCTGATCGTGATGGGCGGCTGGCCTATCGTCGCGGGGCTGATCATCGCCGCGGCGGCGACGGTGGTTTCATCCCATGCTTATTTATGGATGACGGCGGGATTAAGCGTATACGCTTTTGGCATTGGGCTGGCGAATGCCGGACTGGTGCGTCTGACGCTCTTTTCCAGCGATATGAGTAAAGGAACGGTCTCGGCGGCGATGGGAATGCTACAAATGCTGATTTTTACCGTTGGCATTGAAGTCAGTAAACACGCGTGGTTAAGCGGCGGCAATGGGCTATTTAGCCTGTTTAATCTGGCAAACGGTATTCTTTGGCTACTGCTGATGCTGGTCTTCTTAAAAGATAAGCGGACGGGCAATTTGCAAACAGTCTGAGAGAGCGGCTACGCCTGATAAGCTTTCTGTTATCAGGCATAGAGAGGCATCCGCTAGACGTTGAACGGCGGCTCGTTGTTTAATACGCTGTCGATGATATCCAGCACGCCTTCCTGGTTGTTCGATCCGGCGCGGTATTTCGCCGCCGCCGCGACCGCTTCGCTGGCGTGCGACATGGCAAAACTAAACCCGGCCTGACGTAGCATCTCAATATCGTTGCCGCCGTCGCCGAATACCACCACTTCACTATCATGAATGCCCCAGCGCTGCTGTAACAGACGCAGGCCGTTGGCCTTATGCACGCCGGGAATTATTAAATCAATACTGCCATAGCCGGTATGAACGGGGACCATGATATCGCCAATGGCGTCGTGCAGCGCCGCCTGTACTTCCGGTATCCGTTCATCGGTAATATTAAGGCCGAATTTGAAAAAGACATCGTTGATGTTGTTAAAATTATCCACAAACTCCAGACGATGATAATACATTGCCGCAACGGCTTTTAACGCATCATTGTACCGTTTCAGCGTGTAGGCGCTGTTTTTTCCACAGGCGATAATCTCCACATCGGCGCGTGTGAGCAGGTGTTCGACAACCGTCTGGAAGTCGGCTTTTGTCAGCTCGCCGTTAAAAATATCCTCTCCTTCGCTGACCACCCAACCGCCGTTTTCCGCGACAAAAGCGATTTCGTGCGCAATGTCCGGAAAGAAGGAGATTAACTGGTAATACTGGTTGCCGCTGGCCACGACAAAGCGAATGCCTTGCCGCTTCATTTGTTGGTACTGCGCCATAAACCGGTCACGGTTATAGGTTTTTTGATCGCTCAGAAAAGTGCCGTCCATGTCGACGGCGATTAATTTGATACTCATGCGTTATGCTCCATCACCGGTTGCGGAGTCGATACAGGTTTGGCGACGGCCTTCGCCACCAGCGCCGCCAGAATAACCAGCGCCAGCACAACCATCATGGCGCTGCGTAATCCATAATGCTCTCCCAGATAGCCCAACAGCGGCGGCCCGACCAAAAACGCCAGATAGCCGGTCGTGGCGACAACGCTCACGCGCGTCGGCGCGTCGGGACCGGTATCGCTGGCGGCGGAAATAGTCAGCGGGAAGCCGAGCGAAGCGCCTAAGCCCCAAAGAATGACCGAGACGCCGGCAACCCAGTCGCTATCGACAAAAATAATCAGGCCAATGCCCAGCGCTCCCATCAACGCGCTGGCGCGAACAACCGTCACCCGGCTATAGCGGTCAATAAACCAGCCGCCGGTAAAGCGGCCAACGGTCATACCAAGCGTGAAACCGGCGTAGATCAGAGAGCCGGAGGTTGGGCTAAAACCGTGTCCGTCTACCATCAGTAGCGGCAGCCAGTCATTCGCAGAGCCTTCGGCGAATGCCATTGCCAGCACCACCACGCCAATAAGCAAAAGCTGTATGTCCCGATAAAAAGGTAATCCTTTTTCCTGAAGGTGAGCATCTTCCGATGCGTTTTTACCCGTACCGTCAGGGATCGCCCGAATGGCGATAAAAATGGGCGCGATCGCCACGGCAGCCGCGAGGATGATATGGATGTTAGCCGGGACGCTTAATGCGGTTAACGCCATGCCGACACCAGCGCCCGCCAGCGTGCCGAAACTGTAAAAACCATGCATCATCGGCAGAACGGTTTTATTCAGCTCGCGTTCGACCGCCGCGCCTTCGACATTAATCGCTACTTCGGCGGCGCCAAAACTGGCGCCGAAAACGGCTAATCCAAGGGCAAAAATCAGCGGCGAGGCGCACCACAGCGCGACGCTAAGAATAACCATCCCGGCTACTGCGCTGGTCATCGTCGTGCGAATAACCTTCCGGGTGCCAAATCGTTTCACCAGCCAGGCGGAACAAAGAATACCGCTCATTGAACCGACAGAAAGCCCGAATAAGACCGCCCCCATTTCCGCGGTAGAGACGGAAAGAATATCCCGAATAGCAGGCGTTCGGGTTGCCCAGGAGGCCATCAGCAGTCCGGGTAAAAAGAAGAACATAAACAGCGCCCAGGTACGGCGTTTTAAGGCGTTACGTGAGGAGAGGACGGTCATAGCGTCAGGCCAGAAAATAGAAGCGAGAGGTAAACATTAGCAAGCTTGTGTACATTTGTACATATCGTCGTCATACTTTGTTGTGCAGACAGTTTTTACTGTCTATTTTTTCAGCGTAAGCGGCAGGTTACTATAGCCTGCATCCTGAATGAGATGTGGAACTCATCATGAAAGAAAATGCCGTAAGACGCGCCAATGATCCTAAGCGACGGGAAAAAATAATTCAGGCCACACTGGAAGCGGTAAAGACCTATGGCGTTCATGCCGTGACGCACCGGAAAATCGCCGCTATCGCTCAGGTGCCGCTTGGCTCGATGACCTACTATTTTGCCGGCATGGATGCGTTATTGAGTGAAGCTTTTACACTTTTCACCGAGAACATGTCGCGTCAATACCAGGACTTTTTTGTGCAGGTGACGGATGCGGAGGGGGCGTGCCAGGCGATAACGGAAATGATTTACGGCTCGCAGCTTACGACGCCGGATAATATGGCGTTAATGTATCAGTTATATGCCTATGCCAGCGGTAAGCCAGCGTTAAAAATAGTCATGCAAAACTGGATGCAGCGTAGCCAGAATACGCTGGCGCAGTGGTTTGACGCGCAGACCGCCCGCGCGCTGGATGCGTTTATTGAGGGGATGACGCTGCATTTTGTGACGGATCGAACGCCGCTGGCGCGTGAAGCGATTTTACAGATGGTAAAGCGAATCGCCGGAGCGTCAATGTCGTGTCACTCTGCGTTGGGCAACAAAAAACCCACCAACCTTGAACCGAAATGGCGGGGTTGATGGGCTCCACAAAATGGGGACATCAAAGAAAAGCAGTGGCAATAGGTATGACTGATGCTTTAACGAAAAGTTCGACCTATTGGCAAAATTTTTTCACTTAAAGGCAAACTTCAGTTTTATCCTAATCCCGGCCAGATGATGACAATAAGCGTCCCCGCCAGCGTTAGCAGAACGTTGGCGATGGCGTAAGTCCCCGCATAACCCAGCGCTGGAATATTGCTGCGCGCCGTATCGCTAATGATTTCCATCGCCGGGGCGCAGGTACGCGCGCCCATCATGGCGCCGAACAGCAGCGCCCGGTTCATGCGCAGCACATAAGCGCCAAACAAGAAGCAGATCACCACCGGTACCAGGCTGACGACAAGCCCGGCGATCAGCATTTGTCCGCCGACCGCACCCAGGCCGTTGCTGATACCGCTGCCGGCGCTTAAACCAACGCCTGCCATAAATACCATCAAGCCGAATTCTTTCACCATGTTAAGTGCGCCCTGCGGAATATAACCAAAGGTAGGATGGTTAGCGCGCAGGAAACCGAGCATGATCCCGGCGAACAGCAATCCGGCCGCGTTGCCGATGCCGAAACTAAAATTGCTGAACTGGAAGGTAATCATCCCGATCATTAACCCGATGATAAAAAAAGCGCAGAAGGCGAGCAGGTCCGTCACCTGACTATGGATCGAAATAAAACCAATGCGATCGGCGATGGTTTTTACGCGTCTGGCGTCGCCGCTCACCTGTAACACGTCGCCTTTATTCAGCACGACGTTATCGTCGATAGGCATTTCGATCTGGCTGCGGATGACGCGGTTAAGGAAGCAGCCATGATCGGTCAGCTTGAGCTGAGCGAGGCGGCGACCGACCGCATTGTGGTTTTTCACCACAATTTCTTCCGTTACGATGCGCATATCAAGCAGATCGCGATCAAACACTTCCTTACCATTACGGAAGCTGGGATCGAGCCTGGCGTGCGCGTCCGGATAGCCGACCAGCGCAATCTCATCGCCCATTTGCAGCACCGCATCGCCATCCGGGTTCGCCAGAATACCGTTACGACGAATACGTTCGATATAGCAGCCTGTCTGGCGGTAAATACCCAGCTCGCGCAGGTTTTTACCGTCAGTCCAGGCCACCAGTTCCGGGCCAACCCGATAGGCGCGGATAACCGGCAAATAAACCTTGCGATTAGCATCGGTATCCAGACCACGCTCGCGAGCAATTTGCTGGGCGCTGGTTTGCAAATCCTGATGCTGTAGTTTAGGCAAGTAGCGCGCGCCCACGATCAGACTGACCAAGCCAATCAGATAGGTCAGGGCATAGCCCAGGCTCAGATTATCAAGAGCGGAGGAGAGTTGGGTGCTGGCGATGCCGGAATGTCGCAGGGTATCGCCTGCGCCAACCAGCACGGGCGTGGATGTCATTGAGCCGGCCAGCATACCGGCCGTCAGGCCGATATCCCAGCCGAATAGCTTACCAAGGCCTAAGGCGATTAGCAGAGCGCTACCGACCATGACCAGGGCAAGCATCAGATAATTTTTACCGTCGCGAAAAAAAATCGAAAAAAAGTTGGGGCCAGCCTCGACGCCGACACAAAAAATAAACAGCATAAATCCCAGATTTAGCGCGTCGGTGTTAATACTAAAGTGTTGCTGCCCTAATAATAGAGAGACCACTAAAACGCCAATGGAATTACCAAGTTGGACTGAACCAAGACGTAACTTGCCAAGACACAGGCCAAGAGCCAGGACCACAAATAATAACAGGATGTAATTCCCATTTAACAAATCTGCGACGTTTATATTCACGGAGACTAACTTCTTGTTTACGAGTAAGCTGTTGAAAGAAATGGTAATTTACGCTACTGTTTTTATCATGAATTAAGGGTGCAATCGTATTGCATACAGCATCCAAATAAAAACAACACAACAATATATCCTGCTAGTTTAATCTTATTGCGTACTAACGGCTATAAGAATCGTGCAGGTGTGTTTTTGGCATGGAATGCCACATGACTTTATCTGACTGGACGCCTCACGGCGGAAAGCGTGTTCGATAGAGAGTGTCAGGAGGAACGATTGAAACATAAACACGGGTGGGCAAGCGTTGTCTGCTGCTTTGTACTCTTTATTGTGGTGTGTCTTTCATTAACTATGCATGTGCAAGGCGCTTTTCGCGCGGCAGGGCATCCTGAGATTGGACTGTTATTTTTTACGTTGCCTGGTGCGGTGGCCAGTTTTTGTTCTCACCGACGCGAGGTGATCCGACCGCTGATCGGGGCGATGCTGGCGGCGCCGTTTTGCCTGGTGTTAATGCGCGTGGTATTTATGCCTACCCGATCGTTTTGGCAAGAACTGGCGTGGTTATTTAGCGCCGTATTCTGGTGTGCGTTAGGCGCGCTCTGTTATTTGTTTATTAGCAGTCTGTTTAGCCACCGGCGAAAAAAACGCCGATAGCGCCCTCCGGTAGAGGGCGTTGCCAGAGCAATCAGGCGAAAAGATTCAGATTTTCTTTTGCCCATGCTTCAAAATCCGTACAGCCGCCGATATGTTTTTGATCGACAAAAATCTGCGGTACGGTTTCTACGGGTTTACCTACGGTTTTTTCCAAATCCGCTTTAGTGATGCCTTCAGCATGGATATCAATATAGCGGTAGTTGAAATCGTCGCGTTCTTTGCTCAGTTTTTCCGCCAACTCTTTTGCACGCACGCAATAAGGGCACCCTGGACGGCCAAAAATAACAGTAAACATATCTCTCCTCGAACATAAAGCCAGACGGCGAACAGGTGTTATCATGCCGCGATTTACGGCAGATGAAAAGCAGGTTACGCCTGTTCCTTTGATAACCCAGGGCTATATCTGTTAAGCACGCCGGACCAGAACGTTCTACACTGTGCGTCAGTTTACCAGGAGGCTTGATATGCGCACGATTGGCGTGTTACCCAAAAGCGTACTGATACTGGAATGCCTCGGTATGATTTTGCTGGCGCTTGCTCTGCTATCACTTAATCATTACCTTACGCTGCCTGCGCCGTTCAATACGCCGCTGGCTGGCGTATTGATGGTTTTCCTGGGCGTCGTGTTGATCCTCCCCGCCGCGGTGGCGATGATGTGGCGTATTGCGCAGTTACTGGCGCCGCAGTTGATGAAACGTCCACCCGACATTTCTTCCCGTTCAGATAGAGAAAAGCATAATGAGTCCGACCATTGAACTTCTTTGTGGCCATCGTTCTATTCGCCATTTCACCGATGAACCCGTGACTGACGCGCAGCGAGAGGCCATTATTGCCGCCGCGCGCAGCACGTCCAGTTCCAGTTTTTTACAGTGCAGCTCTATTATCCGTATTACCGATCGGGCGCTGCGCGAGGCGTTAGTGCCCCTGACGGGCGGGCAAAAGCATGTGGCGCAGGCCGCTGAGTTCTGGGTATTTTGCGCCGATTTTAATCGTCATTTGCAGATCTGCCCTGACGCGCAGTTGGGGCTTGCCGAACAACTGCTGCTCGGTGTCGTCGATACGGCGATGATGGGGCAAAATGCGCTGACGGCGGCGGAATCACTGGGGTTAGGCGGCGTGTATATCGGCGGCATCCGTAATAATATTGAGTCTGTTACCGAACTATTAAAATTGCCGAAGCATGTATTGCCGCTCTTTGGCCTGTGTTTGGGATGGCCTGCGGATAATCCGGATCTGAAACCGCGCCTGCCTGCCGAGCTTGTGGTTCATGAGAACCAGTATCAACCGCTTGATGAAAAGCTGCTGGCGCGCTATGACGAGCAGTTGGCTGAGTATTATCTGACCCGCGGCAGTAATACGCGACGCGATACCTGGAGCGATCATATCCGTCGCACCCTGATTAAAGAAAATCGCCCATTTATCCTTGAATATTTGCATAAACAGGGCTGGGCGACGCGCTAAAACCTGCGGGCCAGTGTATGATACGCGGGCTTTTCAGGGTTTTCAGCGAGGTGCAGGGTGAAAATTGCCATATTGTCCAGGGATGGAACGCTCTATTCTTGCAAACGTCTGCGCGAAGCGGCGATGCGGCGCGGCCATCTGGTCGAGATACTCGATCCTCTTTCCTGCTATATGAATATTAATCCGGCTGCGTCGTCGATCCATTACAAGGGGCGTCGTCTGCCCCATTTTGACGCCGTTATTCCCCGTATTGGTTCGGCCATTACCTTTTATGGTACCGCTGCGCTACGTCAGTTTGAGCTACTGGGTAGCTATCCGCTGAATGAATCCGTCGCCATTACCCGCGCGCGCGATAAGCTGCGATCGCTACAACTTCTGGCGCGCCAGGGGATCGATCTCCCCATTACCGGGATCGCCCATTCGCCGGATGATACCAGCGATCTTATTAAGATGGTTGGCGGGGCGCCGCTGGTCGTGAAGCTGGTAGAAGGCACGCAAGGGATCGGCGTGGTATTGGCGGAGACGCGTCAGGCTGCTGAAAGCGTTATTGATGCGTTTCGGGGGCTGAATGCCCATATCCTGGTTCAGGAATACATTGCCGAAGCTAAAGGATGCGATATTCGTTGTCTGGTCGTCGGCAATGAGGTTGTGGCGGCGATTGAGCGGTGCGCGAAAGCCGGTGATTTTCGCTCCAATCTTCATCGCGGCGGGGTGGCCAGCATCGCGACGATCACGCCCCGTGAACGGGATATCGCCATCAAAGCCGCACAAACGCTGGGGCTGGATGTGGCGGGCGTCGATATTTTACGCGCCGCGCGCGGGCCGCTGGTGATGGAGGTGAATGCCTCGCCGGGACTGGAAGGTATCGAAAAGACTACGGGCGTGGATATCGCGGGGCGAATGATTCAGTGGATAGAACGTCACGCTACGCCTGAATTTTGCCTTAAAATCGGCGGCTAATCGCAATCATGGATTCCGCCGTAGTACGAAGCACGCTTTTTGCGTAAGCTGTGCCGGTAATTTTTTCATCGTCATCGTAAGAGGTAGCACATTATTATGATATCACTGGTCGTTCCCACTCTGGATACGTTGCGTCAATGGCTCGACGACCTGGGCATGAATTTCTTCGAATGTGATACCTGCCAGGCGCTGCATTTGCCGCATATGCAGAATTTTGACGGCGTCTACGATGCTAAAATCGATTTGGTGGACAACACCGTTCTTTTTTCCGCGATGGCGGAGGTCAGGCCTTCCGCGTTGCTGCCGCTGGCGGCCGATCTCTCTGCTATCAACGCCAGTTCGTTGACGGTAAAAGCCTTTCTCGATATGCAGGATGATAATCTGCCAAAGCTGGTTGTGTGCCAGTCTTTATCCGTTATGCAAGGCGTCACCTACGAACAGTTCGAATGGTTTGTTCGCCAAAGTGAAGAGCAGATTTCTATGGTGATCCTTGAGGCCGGGGCGCATCAGCTTCTGTTTAACGCGGAAGAAGACGCGCAAAAAACCAGCGTGGTTGACCATTTTCTTCACTGATCCCTCCCGATAGTCAGGCAGTCGCTGCCAGCGCGGCTGCTGTTTACGTTTTTTTATGCTGCTGTTAACCTTTATTTAAAGAATTATTCACCTCCTTTCTGATCATTTCGCTTTATCACATAGACAAAACCTGCATAAAAAATTGATAAAAAGCGTTTTTTAATCTGGGCTATAGCCTCAAACCTTAGCTAAAGTTATTCTTGCGAAGCCTCTATAGCGAGCTTGATGGCAGGGAGGGCGACCTCTCTTCTTCATTTGTATCAAATGAAAAGGTATGCACATTTCAGGCATGTTTTAAACCACGCCTAATGGGTTCATTTGTTAACGGATTTCAGAAGGAAAGCGATGATGACCGCCTTAAAGAAAAAATGGCTATCGGGTCTGGTTGCGGGTGCTTTGATGGTCGTCTCTGTCGGCACGCTCGCTGCCGAACAAAAAACGCTGCACATTTATAACTGGTCAGATTATATCGCGCCGGACACGGTGGCGAACTTTGAAAAAGAGACCGGGATTAACGTTATCTATGATGTCTTTGACTCTAATGAAGTGCTGGAAGGCAAGTTAATGGCAGGCAGCACCGGGTTCGATCTGGTGGTGCCATCGGCCAGTTTTCTTGAGCGCCAGCTCACCGCGGGCGTTTTTCAGCCGCTGGATAAAAGCAAACTTCCCGGCTGGAAAAACCTCGATCCTGAACTGCTGAAACTGGTAGCGAAGCATGATCCTGACAACAAATACGCCATGCCCTATATGTGGGCCACGACGGGCATTGGCTATAACGTTGATAAAGTGAAAGCGGTGCTGGGGGATGATGCGCCAGTGAATAGCTGGGATTTAGTCCTCAAGCCGGAAAATCTGGAGAAGCTAAAAAGCTGCGGCGTCTCTTTCCTTGATGCGCCTGAAGAAATTTTTGCCACCGTGCTGAACTATCTGGGTAAAGATCCGAATAGCAGCAAAGCGGATGACTACACCGGTCCGGCAACCGATCTGTTGTTGAAGCTACGGCCAAACATTCGCTATTTCCACTCCTCGCAATACATTAACGATCTGGCTAATGGCGATACCTGTGTGGCCATCGGCTGGGCGGGCGATGTCTGGCAGGCCGCTAACCGGGCGAAAGAGGCGAAAAATGGCGTCAATATCTCTTTCTCGATCCCCAAAGAGGGGGCAATGGCGTTTTTTGATGTGTTTGCCATGCCGGCTGACGCCAAAAATAAAGACGAGGCCTACCAGTTCCTTAATTATCTGCTGCGCCCTGATGTGATTGCCCATATTTCCAATCACGTTTTCTACGCCAATGCGAATAAAGAGGCGACGGCGCTGGTTAGCCAGCAGGTGCGCGATAACCCGGGAATTTATCCGCCGGCGGATGTGCGGGCCAAGTTGTTTACCCTGAAAGTGCAGGAGCCGAAGATTGATCGCGTCCGCACCCGCGCATGGACGAAGGTGAAAAGCGGTAAGTAATTTATTAACGGTATGGCCTGATAAGCGTGCGCTATCGGGCATTCCACCGTTTGTATCGTTTGATTGTGTTATGCCGGAGAGCGCCTTGTGAATGATGTCCCCCACCGCCCGCAGGTGAAAACCCGTAAAGCGCTGACGCCGCTTCTGGAAATTCGCAACCTGACGAAGTCATTCGACGGGCAACATGCTGTCGATGATGTCAGTCTGACTATCTATAAAGGCGAGATTTTTGCCCTGCTGGGCGCGTCAGGTTGTGGAAAATCGACTCTGCTACGGATGCTGGCAGGTTTTGAACCGCCGAGCAGCGGGCAAATTATGCTCGACGGCGTCAATCTGGCGCATGTTCCGCCGTATCAGCGTCCGATTAATATGATGTTTCAGTCCTATGCGTTGTTTCCGCATATGACGGTAGAGCAGAACATCGCTTTTGGTCTGAAGCAGGACAAACTGCCGAGGGCGGAGATTACCAGCCGCGTCAATGAGATGCTGGGTTTGGTGCACATGCAGGAGTTTGCGAAACGTAAGCCGCATCAGCTTTCCGGCGGTCAGCGTCAGCGCGTGGCCCTGGCGCGCAGCCTGGCGAAACGTCCTAAGCTGCTCTTGTTGGATGAACCGATGGGCGCGCTGGATAAAAAATTACGCGACCGGATGCAGCTTGAAGTGGTGGATATCCTTGAGCGCGTCGGCGTGACCTGCGTCATGGTGACGCACGATCAGGAAGAAGCCATGACGATGGCGGGGCGCATTGCCATCATGAACCGTGGAAAATTTGTGCAAATTGGCGAACCGGAGGAGATTTACGAGCATCCGACGACCCGCTACAGCGCCGAATTTATCGGATCGGTAAATGTTTTTGAGGGCTTACTGAAAGCGCGTGAAGAGGACGGTCTGGTCATTGACGCACCTGGTTTGGTTCATCCGTTAAAAGTCGATGCAGATGCCTCTGTCGTTGATAATGTGCCGGTATATGTGGCGCTACGTCCGGAAAAAATCATGCTCTGTGAGTCGCCGCCTGCCGATGGCTATAATTTCGCCGTCGGCGAAGTGGCGCATATTGCGTATCTCGGCGATCTGTCTATTTATCATGTGCGGCTAAAAAGCGGGCAGATGATCAGCGCTCAACTGCAGAATGCGCACCGTTACCGGAAAGGGTTACCGACCTGGGGCGATGAAGTGCGTTTGTGCTGGGAAGCGGATAGCTGCGTGGTCCTGACGGTATAAGGGGGAAACATGAGCACACTTGAACCTCCGGCACGCATCAGTAAACCTGGCGGCGCGGCGCTATGGTTGGCGCGAATGCAAATGAAACATGGGCGTAAGCTGGTTATTGCTTTGCCTTATATCTGGCTCATTCTACTGTTTTTACTACCGTTTCTTATCGTCTTTAAGATAAGCCTGGCGGAAATGGCGCGGGCGATCCCGCCGTATACCGATCTGCTGGAATGGGCTGACGGTCAGTTGTCGATTACGCTCAATCTCGGTAATTTTTTGCAACTGACCGACGATCCGCTCTATTTCGAAGCCTATCTGCAATCGTTACAAATTGCCGGTATTTCCACGATCTGCTGCCTGCTGTTGGGCTACCCGCTGGCGTGGGCGGTGGCGCACAGCAAGCCCTCCACGCGCAATATCCTGCTGCTGTTGGTGATTCTGCCCTCGTGGACGTCTTTTTTAATACGCGTCTATGCCTGGATGGGTATTTTGAAAAACAACGGCGTGCTGAACAATGTGTTGCTGTGGCTCGGGGTTATCGATCAGCCGTTGACGATCCTGCACACTAACCTGGCCGTCTATATCGGCATTGTTTATGCGTATCTGCCGTTTATGGTTCTGCCCATTTATACCGCATTGACGCGTATTGATTATTCGCTGGTGGAAGCGTCGCTGGATCTCGGCGCCCGACCGCTGAAAACGTTTTTTAGCATCATTGTCCCGCTCACCAAAGGCGGAATCATCGCTGGCTCAATGCTGGTTTTTATCCCGGCGGTGGGCGAGTTCGTGATCCCGGAACTGCTTGGCGGGCCGGACAGTATCATGATTGGTCGCGTCCTGTGGCAGGAGTTTTTCAATAACCGCGACTGGCCGGTGGCTTCTGCGGTCGCCATTATTATGTTGCTGCTGCTGATCGTGCCGATCATGTGGTTCCATAAACATCAGCAAAAAAGTGTGGGGGAGCACGGATGAATAACTTACCGGTCGTTCGCTCGCCCTGGCGCATTCTGATTCTGGTGCTGGGGTTTACTTTTCTCTATGCGCCGATGTTAATGTTGGTGATTTACTCGTTTAACAGTTCGAAGCTGGTGACGGTGTGGGCGGGATGGTCGACGCGCTGGTATGGCGAGCTCTTTCGGGATTCCGCCATGATGAGCGCAGTGGGACTAAGCCTGACAATTGCCGCCTGCGCGGCGACGATGGCGGTGGTGCTCGGTACTATCGCCGCGGTGGTGATGGTGCGATTTGGACGATTTCGCGGCGCAAATGGCTTTGCGTTTATGATCACCGCGCCGCTGGTGATGCCGGATGTGATTACCGGGCTGTCGCTGCTGCTACTGTTTGTCGCGCTCGGTCATGCTATCGGCTGGCCCTCCGATCGCGGGATGCTGACCATCTGGTTGGCGCACGTCACTTTCTGTACCGCCTACGTGGCAGTGGTGATCGCTTCGCGATTACGCGAACTGGATCGTTCGATTGAAGAGGCGGCGATGGATCTTGGCGCGGCGCCGTTAAAGGTCTTTTTTGTCATTACATTACCGATGATCATGCCAGCGGTGATCTCGGGCTGGCTGTTGGCCTTTACGCTTTCCCTTGACGATCTGGTGATTGCCAGCTTTGTTTCCGGTCCCGGCGCCACCACGCTACCGATGCTGGTTTTCTCCAGCGTGCGCATGGGCGTGAACCCGGAAATCAACGCGCTGGCGACGTTAATCCTCGGCGTGGTAGGAATCGTCGGATTTATTGCCTGGTACCTGATGGCGCGAGCGGAAAAACAGCGGATTCGCGATATCCAGCGTGCAAGACGCGGCTGAAGCCACTAAAATCTTCCACTATGGCAATGCGTTGCCGCGCGGGTCGCGGCATCATTTTCAGGGAAGACATTCATTGGGATTTATAAAGCAATCAACCTCATCACATGCCCGTTTAAATGTGCCTACGCTGGTGCAGGTTGCGGCTATGGCGATTATTTTGATTCGCGGTCTCGATGTGCTGATGATTATGAATACCCTCGGCATACGCGGGATGGGCGAGTTTATTCATCGCAGCGTGCAGACGTGGAGCTTAACCCTGGTCTTTCTGGCCAGCTTAGTGCTGGTCTTTGTTGAAATTTATTGTGCGTTTTCGCTGGTGAAAGGCCGTAGCTGGGCGCGCTGGGTGTACCTGGCGACACAAATTATTGTGAGCGGATATCTGTGGGCGGCGTCGTTAGGCTACGGGTATCCGGAGTTGTTTAGCATCGCGGGAGAATCGAAGCGTGATATCCTGCATTCCCTGGTCATGCAAAAACTCCCCGATCTTTTAATTCTGTTTCTGCTGTTTATTCCCGCTCCCAGCCGTCGGTTCTTCCGGCTGCAATAATGTGTATAATCGTCGCCCCGGATAATATGAAGGTTTTTTGGTATGCAGTGCGCACTCTATGACGCGGGTCGCTGCCGTTCCTGTCAATGGATTACGCAGTCGATTAACGAACAACTTTCCGCAAAAACAGCCGATTTACATCGTTTGCTGGCCGGTCTGCCTGTTGAACAGTGGTGCGGGCCGATTGGCGGCCCGGAGCAGCGTTTCCGCAACAAAGCGAAAATGGTCGTGAGCGGTAGTGTAGAAAAACCGCTCTTCGGGATGCTGCATCGCGACGGTACGCCGGTCGATCTTTGCTGCTGCCCGCTGTATCCCGCCTCCTTTGCCCCCGTATTCAGCGCGCTAAAACCGTTTATTGCCCGTGCCGGACTCACGCCTTATAACGTAGCGCGAAAACGCGGCGAACTGAAATACCTGTTGCTGACGGAAAGTCAGTTCGATGGCGGCATGATGCTACGCTTCGTGTTGCGTTCAGAAACCAAACTTATGCAACTGCGCGCGGCGTTACCGTGGCTGCGCGCGCAACTGCCGCAGCTCAGAGTGATCACCGCAAATATCCAGCCGGTACATATGGCGATTATGGAAGGGGAGACGGAAATCTACCTGACGGATCAGCAGGCGCTGGCGGAACGTTTTAACGATGTGCCGCTGTGGATTCGTCCGCAAAGTTTCTTTCAGACCAACCCTACGGTCGCCAGCCGATTATATGCGACGGCACGCGACTGGGTAGGGCAACTGCCGGTACGCCATATGTGGGATCTTTTTTGCGGAGTGGGCGGATTCGGTCTGCACTGCGCGACGCCGCAGATGCAATTAACCGGTATTGAGATCGCGCCGGAGGCGATTGCCTGCGCGAAGCAATCCGCCGCTGAGTTGGGATTAACCCGCCTTCATTTCCAGGCGCTGGATTCCACCCAATTCGCCACCGCCCAAGGCGAAACGCCCGATCTGGTGTTGGTGAATCCTCCCCGCCGCGGCATTGGCAAGCCGTTGTGCGATTACCTTGCACAAATGGCGCCGCGTTTTATTATTTATTCAAGCTGTAACGCGCAGACGATGGCGCAGGATATTCGCCATCTGCCGAACTACCGTATTCAACGTGTTCAGCTTTTCGATATGTTCCCGCATACCGCGCATTATGAGGTTTTAGTGTTACTGCGCAGGTCAGTATAATATATTCACAATATTTATTTTTATCACCAAATTATTCCATAAAAATAATAAATACAATCAATTGATTATTAAATTCAATTGATTGTATTTATATATTTCCCTATTTTTGCAAATCAAATCACAAATAATCACTTTAAATCTTTTAATGACTACTTTTGATTATTACAGTGCGTGTAAGGCAAAATTAGACAAGGTGGTTTATCGGGTAACTTTCAATAGCATCAGCGAAGCAATACGTAACGTCAGTAAAGGGGTCAATCATGACAACGAATAGGCACGCTTATGGAGGGCGTTCAGACGATGTTTGCCAAATTTATAGATGTTATTCAAACGTTTTTAACTGAACCGGCAATATTAATTGGGATATTAGTCGGTGTTGGCTATGCGCTGGATAAAAAGACGCCTATAAAAATTATCACCGGTATGATCAGCGCGATGGTCGGTTTGATGATGGTGTTATTTGGCGGCTTTCAATTTTCAGCCACTTTTAAACCGGTTGCAGAGGCAGTCAGCAAGGCTTATGGCGTGCATGGATACTTAATGGATTCATATGCCATGAAAGCCGCGACGCAAATAGCGCTGGGCGATAATTTCGGCTATGTAGGATACGTTTTTGTACTGGCGTTTTTTACTAACCTGATATTAGTTTTATTTGGTCGTTATACCGGCGCAAAAGGTATATTTCTTACCGGCAATACCGGGGTCTCTCATTCACAGGCAGTACTGTGGTTAATCGTCTTCTGGCTGGGGTTCGGTTGGGTACAATCCATTGTGATTGCCGGGGTATTGACCGGGGTCTTTTGGGCGTTTTCAACTACGCTTATTGTTAAACCCATCGCCAGAGTGACCAATAACGCCGGTTTTACCATTGCGCATAACCAGATGCTGGGACTGTGGTTTTTCTCGAAATTCGCGCATAAATTCGGCGATCCGGAAAAGCATGACGCCGAAAACCTGAAACTTCCCGGTTGGTTAGCCATTTTTAACCACAACGTGACGGCAATCGCCATTGTGATGACGCTCTTCGTTGGCGGTTTTCTATTGGCTACAGGGATCGATAACGTACAGTTAATGGCGAAAGGCAAACCCTGGTATATCTATATCATCAATCTGGGCCTGCAATTCTCTATGTATATGGTCATCTTGCTGCAGGGCGTGCGGATGATGGTTGGTGAAATTAACGGTTCGTTTAAAGGATGGCAGGATCGCTTTATTCCTAACGCTATACCGGCTGTGGATGTTGCTGCTTTATTACCTTTTTCGCCGAACGCGGCCACGCTGGGATTCGTCTTTTGTACCTTCGGCACGATTTTTTCCATGGGCATTCTGCTGCTCATCCATAGCCCTATTATGGTATTGCCTGGTTTTGTTCCGCTCTTCTTTTCCGGCGGTCCCATCGGCGTATTAGCCAACCGAATGGGGGGATATCGTTCCGTTATTATTTGTACTTTCCTGTTAGGGATTATTCAGACTTTCGGTACGGTATGGGCCATTCCTTTAACCGGGCTGGCAAAAGAAGGCGTGGGCTGGACGGGAATATTTGACTGGGCGACTCTGTGGCCTGCGATTTGTGAATTACTGAAATTTATTGCTTCAACGTTCCATCTTGGTCCTTATTCCATTTAATTGATTCGGTTTATATAAAGGATTTTATTATGAAAAATTCTGTAAATATTCTATTCGTATGCGGTTATGGTGTAGGCAGTAGCGTAATGTTACAAACTGTTGTTAAAAAAGCGTTAGCAAAATATGACTTCTCTTTTGATATGGAGCATACGGCAGCGGGAGAGGTCGGTGGATTTACCGACTGGGCAGATATTTATGCGATTTCGAAAAAATTGCTTGATGTCGTTAGCCTCGATCCTAAACACGGACAATATCTCATTCCCATTGAAAATATCATGGATGGCGAGTCAATAGGTAAACAGATTTACGATGTGGTAGAGAAAAATTTTCCGCACCTGCTCAACAAATGAGGGTGAGTCATGAAAGCGATTATTCTGCTGTTTGACAGTCTGAATAAAAACTATTTGCCGCCCTATGGCGATTTGCTAACGAAAGCGCCTAATTTTCAACGCCTGGCGGCACATGCCGCCACCTTTGACAATAGTTATGTCGGCAGTATGCCCTGTATGCCAGCCCGTCGGGAACTGCACACCGGGCGCTATAATTTCCTGCATCGTGAGTGGGGCCCGCTGGAACCCTTTGATGATTCCATGCCGGAATTATTGAAAAAAGCGGGGATCTACACCCATCTTATCAGCGATCATCTGCATTACTGGGAAGACGGCGGCGGTAACTACCATAACCGCTATAGCTCCTGGGACGTAGTACGCGGTCAGGAGGGCGATCACTGGAAGGCGAGCGTTGGCGAGCCGCCCATTCCGGAAGTACTGCGCGTTCCACAAAAACAAACCGGAGGCGGCGTTTCCGGGCTATGGCGTCACGACTGGGCGAACCGCGAATACATCCAGCAGGAAGCTGATTTTCCCCAGACGAAAGTTTTTGATGCCGGGTGCGATTTTATCCATAAAAATCATGCCGAAGATAACTGGTTATTGCAGGTTGAGACGTTTGATCCGCATGAACCGTTTTATACCACCGAGGAATATTTATCACTCTATGACGATGAGTGGCAAGGCCCGCACTATGACTGGCCGCGCGGCAAAGTCAGTGAAAGCGAGGAGGCGATAGCGCATATTCGCTGTCGTTATCGGGCCCTGGTTTCTATGTGCGACCGCAATCTGGGACGTATCCTTGATCTGATGGATGAACACGATCTCTGGCGCGATACGATGCTGATTGTCGGTACCGATCACGGCTTCTTGCTGGGGGAGCACGGTTGGTGGGCTAAAAATCAGATGCCCTATTATAACGAGGTGGCGAATAACCCGCTGTTTATCTGGGACCCGCGCAGCGCGGTATGCGGAGCGCGACGGCAGTCGCTGGTGCAGATGATTGACTGGGCGCCAACGCTACTGGACTATTTTCAGCAACCTATTCCTGCAGATATGCAGGGTAAGCCGCTGGCGAAAGTCATTGCCAGTGATGAACCCGTCAGGGAAGGCGCGCTGTTTGGCGTGTTTAGCGGACACGTCAATGTTACCGACGGACGCTATGTTTATATGCGGGCCGCGCAGCCGGGGCGTGAGCATGACATTGCGAACTACACGTTAATGCCGATCAAGATGAATGCGCGTTATGACGTGGATGAACTGGGAAAATTATCTCTGGCACCTCCGTTTAACTTTACTAAAGGGCTTCAGGTATTACGTATTCCGGCCAGGGAAAAATATAAAGGTGTGAATAGCTTTGGTCATCTCTTGTTTGATCTCAGAGACGATCCGCAGCAGCAACATCCTATTCATGATGAGGCCATCGAAGCAAGGATGATCAACTTACTTATCCGTTTGATGAAAGAAAATGATGCTCCGGCGGAGCAGTATCGCCGTCTGGGTCTGGATGTTATCTAAAAACGTAACAATGTTGTAAGCCGGGTACGCGTCAGCGTCACCCGGCAAGTATTAGTCCGAATCGCCTGTTGATGCAGGCGATTTTTTAAATAAGGGAACGTAGTTCATCATAGCTAAAAATTCGGCCACGATAGCCAAGACCGGTATCAATAGCAAAAATTGACACTCCAGTAGTATTGTCAGTATCGAAAACGAAAAATGATTGTTCAGCGCCAAAATAAACGCAGTAATTCTCTCCCGTTTCAAAGACAGAAGATGTGAGCTCACTGCGCTGTCCGGGGAAGGTAAACTGATCTAATCGCTGAGCCGTTTTTTCATTCAGATCAACGGCAAAAATGGTCGGAAGTGAATCAAGTTCAGCCGCCGTATAGGCTACGGGTTCGGACTCAATGACACGGACCAGCTCATTACCATTTTCATCCGCACATGAATTATTATTGAACATAGAGATGACAAATTTATTTTCCCCCTGATAAGCAGCATATTTGTCATTGTTGGTAATAAATACCGCATGTTCGCCATTAGGATATTTGAAATTATCAGGGTTTTTTACGCTTAAATTGATGTCGGCATTTAATGTCGGAAATTCCGGATTATCAATAATCCATTCGAGATCGCCAGTCTCAATATTTAAGCCAATAATGGTACAGGTTGAACGTGAATTAACCATCAGTTGATTGGTTTGAGGGATGTACTCCAGACTATTAAAATGTACGTCATTGGTATCAGTATTATCAAGTACGGTAGCATGCATGAACTCGTTCGAGTAATCGCGTTGCCAGAGCAGTTCTCCACTTGCAATAGCATATTTATAGATAATGCATTCCAGTTTTTGGCTGTCAGACCAGTTGTCTAACACTGAGCCCAGAACATAGAGATTACCGTTATGATCAGTCGTGATATCGTGGTGAAAGCCAAAACCCTCTGGCGCCGTAAGCGTTTGAATCACTTTACCGATAAGATTAAAATTATAAAGATGAGGCGCAAAGGCATGTTTTTCAGGATCGTAGGTTTCGCTGGCAAGCGCAGACCAAAGCGAATTATCAATAATTTTTAGGTTACCGTACATCCACGGATATAGTCCAGTAATACGCAGATCGCCGTTAATATCATACCCATTCCATTCACTTGTCACAAACCATCCTTGCCCTAAGGTATTATCGGCCAGCGTTTGATCAAGAATATTAATAGTCAGATTTAGAGGTGTATCGCCATAATCTTGCTCCTGGGTCGATATTTCTAGCGTAAAACTTTCGGTGTTACCGGAAAGCGAGCGCGTGGTAATGTCGACGTGATTTAGATAATTCGCATAAAGTCCAACAATGCTTATTTCCTGACTCTCGGTATAATCTGAGGCTGACCAGTTAAAATCGGCAGCGCTGGTCTTCCCTCTGACAATATAGCTGACTATTACTGGTTCAGTCGTCTGAAAGCTGACGAGCGCACATAATTTATTGTGATTATAGGGATTAATAATAACGTTAATATCACTGTTCATAATAGATCCTCTGGTAAGTAAGAGCCTATCCCAGCAGGCGTTATTGGCGCAGCCAGTTTGGACCCGGACAGCGCGCAAAAACCGGAGCGTACACGTAGTACGTGAGGATTTTGAGCACTGCCCATGACCACAATGGCAAGTAAAATAGCCCTAATGGGATAGGCTCTAAGTTATGTCTTTCGGACCTATTATTGACCCAGAAGATAGTGTGGCGAAGTCATTTGAAATAAAAAGAGATAAACCAGAAGATATAAAATATAAATAATTAAATGATAAAAATTTATAACCCACCAATAGGGTGGGTTGTTAGAATAACATATGTCTTACTGCGGGAACCACTGGTCGCTGATTTTCTGATAAGTGCCGTTCGCTTTAATGGCGGCCAGCGCATTATTCAGTTTTTCCAGCAACGCCTTATTGTCCGGGCGCACCGCGATGCCAAGTCCGGTACCGAAGTATTGCGGATCGGTCACTTTCTCTGTTGCCGGACCCAGTTGCGGATTCGTTTTCAGCCACTCATTGACCACTGCGGTATCGCCAAAGACACCATCAATACGGCCATTTTTCAGGTCGATAATCGCATTCTGATAGCTGTCGTAGGCCACGGTTTTGACCTCCGGATGTTTATCCTGGAGATATTTTTGATGCGTGGTGCCATTTTCCATACCGATACGCTTACCTTTTAGATCGGTAAAGGTTTTATAGGTGTCTTTTTTGGCAATCACCAGCGCAGAGTTCGCATAATAGGGATTGCTAAAGGCGACCTGTTTACTGCGCTCCGGGGTAATGTCCATTCCGGAAATGACGGCATCATATTTTCTGAATTTCAGCGCCGGGATAAGACTATCGAAAGCATGATTAGTAAAAGTACATTCTGCCTGCATTTGCTTGCATAATGCGGTTGCCAGATCGATATCGAAGCCCACAATTTTATTACTCGCATCCAGGGATTCAAACGGGGGATAGGTAGCGGAAACCCCGAAATTGATTTTTTCAGCGGCGATGCTGCCAGTGGCGAAAGAGGCGAGTAATGCGGCCAGAACTAACTTTTTCATGATGTCACTCCCGTAATCTTATGATTATGCGCCGTGTCTGCGGCATAGATTTACAATGCCATTGATTGAATTAATATGCAATAAAAATGATTAAATATTTTGAAATGGATAAAAAAAGACGGACAAGTTAACCACTTGTCCGTCGGATTTATTCAATATTATGCATCGTAGGCTTGATAAGCGCAGCGCCATCAGACCATTGTCGAACGGCGGCGAGAATGCCTTATCCTGCCTGGTTAATTGCGCCGCTCAAACGCCAGGGCTTTACGCTCAATCAAACGCATCATCAGCGTCAATAGACCGTTGACGACCAGGTAAATTACCCCTGCCGCGCCAAATACCACCACATCGTAGGTACGACCATAGAGCAACTGACTGTACCCCATGACTTCCATCAAGGTGATGGTATAAGCCAGTGAGGTACTTTTGAAGACCAGTACCACCTCATTAGAATAGGAGGAGAGGGCGCGTTTAAACGCATAGGGCAACAAAATCGCCAGCGTATCTTTCTTACTCATCCCCAGCGCGCCGCAGGACTGCCACTGACCTTCCGGAATCGCGCGAATCGCGCCATAAAATAGCTGCGTGGTGTAAGCGGCGCTGTTTAGCGACAACGCGATCAGTGCGCACAGCCACGGTTCAGACAGTAGATGCCAGAGTAGCGGATACTCTTGCAGTGTCGGGAATTGACCGGGTCCGTAGTAGATCAGGAAAATTTGCACCAACAACGGCGTACCGGTAAACAACGTGATATAGCCGCGCACCAGCCACACCACGAACGGCGTTTTTAGCGTCAGGATAATGGTAAAAACTAACGCCAGCACCAAAGCGACGGCAATAGAAGCCACGGTCAGCGTCAGGCTGGTGTGTAGCCCTTTTAGCAGTTCAGGTAAATACTCAAGCATTAGTCCGGCCTCCGCTCAAAACGTGTCGCGCGCAGGTCTATGCGTTTGAGAATGTACTGACTGATCAGCGTAATGACCAGGTAAATAGCCGCCGCAATAATGTACCAGTTAAACGGTTCCTGGGTGCGTGTGGCAATACTTTTGGTCTGCAACATCAGATCGTTAACGCTGATAAGGCTGACCAGAGCCGTATCTTTTAGCAACACCAGCCACTGATTACCCAGCCCTGGCAGAGCGTGACGCCACATCTGCGGCATCACCAGACGGAAAAAAATCGCCGTCTTTGATAATCCCAGTGCCTGACCCGACTCCCACTGACCAGACGGAACGGCTTTCAGCGCGCCGCGTAGCGTCTGCGACGCATAGGCCGCATACAGCAGGGACAACGCAATCACGCCGCACAGGAACGGGCTGACGTCAAAGTTCTCAATCTCCATTTGCACCGGGATCTGCGCAAAGCCGAGATGGAGGGTAAACCCGTCAGACAGCGTAAGCAGGAGTTGCGAGGAGCCGAAATAGATAAACAGCACCACCAGAATTTCCGGCAGGCCGCGCAAAATAGTGACCAGCGCGGAGCCTATCCAGGCAATCGGGCGCCATTTTACGGACTCCCAGACGGCAAAGAACATGGCTAACGCGAGGCCAATGATCAGCGCGCAGACGGCAAGGCCGACGGTCATCCCGGCGGCGCTTGCTAAAGGAAAAAATTCGTTCATCAAAGATTACTTCTGGAACCATTTGTTATAGATGGTCTCGTAAGTCCCATCTTTCTTCACTTTTTCCAGCGCAGTATTGAATTTCTGCTGCAGCTCGGTGTTGCCCTGACGTACCGCGATACCCAGGCCGGTGCCGAAATAATCTTTATCGGTGACTTTATCGCCGACCGGCGTCAGCTTAGGATTGGCTTTCAGCCATTCGGTCACGACCGCCGTGTCGCCGAAAACAGCGTCGATACGGCCATTTTGTAGATCCAGCTTCGCGTTCTGATAGCTGTCATACGGTACGGTGGTGATTTCCGGATGCTTATCCATGATGAATTTCTGGTGCGTCGTACCGTTCTGTACGCCGACTTTCTTGCCTTTCAGTTGATCGACGCTGGTGTATTTGCCCTGCTGACCCACGAACAGCGCGGAGTTGTCGTAATATGGCGTGGTAAACAGCACCTGCTTTTCACGTTCCGGCGTGATATCCATTCCTGCCATTACAGCGTCGAAGCGGCGGAATTTCAGGCTGGGGATCAGGCTGTCGAACGCCTGATTGGTAAAGGTACAGGAGGCGTCGATCTCTTTACATAGCGCGTTGGCCAGGTCGACGTCAAAGCCGACAATCTTGTTATTAGCATCCATCGATTCGAACGGCGGATAGGACGCTTCGGTCGCAAAACGAATGGTCTGGGCTGCTGTAGCGGAAAGGCTAAAGCCTGCAATTAGCGCGGCAATCAGAACTTTTTTCATTGTCATTGTCCCGAATCTTAGTGAGAGAGATAGTTTTTGAACGCTTCGGTCTGAGGGTGGGCAAAGCAACCCGCATCACCGTGCTCGACGATGTGACCATTTTCCATATAAATCACACGACTGGCGGTCTTACGCGCCACTTCGACTTCATGCGTAACGATCACCTGAGTAATGTTCGTTTCCGCCAGCTCATGAATAATGCTGACGATTTGAGCGGTAATTTCCGGGTCCAGCGCGGCGGTCGGTTCATCAAACAGCAGCACCTGCGGCTCCATCATTAGCGCGCGGGCAATCGCGACGCGCTGCTGCTGACCGCCGGAAAGGTGCAACGGATAACGATCGCTATAGGGCTTCAGACGTAAACGCTCCAGCAGCTTTTCTGCGCGCGCCAGCGCCTGATCTTTTGTCAGACCCAGTACGCGGCAGGGCGCTTCAATCAGATTCTGCACAACGGTGAGATGCGGCCAAAGATTATATTGCTGAAAGACCATTCCGACATTTTGACGTAGCTCACGAATCGCCTTATCGGACGGCGTTTTCGTAAAGTCAAAATGGTTCCCGGCGATAGTCAAAGTGCCGGAGCGCGGCATCTCAAGCAGATTGAGTACACGCAGCAGCGAACTTTTACCCGCCCCGCTTGGGCCAAGCAACACCAGCGTTTCGCCTTCGGGGCAATCCAGCGTGATATCGAACAGCGCCTGATGCGCGCCGTAAAAGCAATTAATGCCGTTTAATTGAATACTCATTGACACTCGTATACTGGCAGTCTGATAGCTATTGAAGCCGCAGATAGTACCTTTCGCAGAATAGTTATGCAATATTTATGCGTTAAAAGTTAAATATATCCCACATTCTTCCCTAAACATAGCACAAAATAGCAGGAGGAATAGTAGGTAAGAAGAATTGTCGGCATCCCGTGCAGAATGCCAGACAATTTACGGGGTTATGAGTGCAAAAGCGGGGAATACTGTCTGTTAACGGTTTTCTATCGACTGGCGCAGCGTACCGGCAGGGGCATGGACATCTCCGCCCAGATAGCGAACGTCGTCAATCACCCAGCATGAGCCTTCGTGAATCATAAGCACTTCATCCTGCCAGCTTTGATCGCCCTGTTTTAACGCCACCCGCAGAGGAATGTTGCGCGCATCTCGGTTCGGAATGGTTGATGCGCTGGCGACGTTGGCGCTATCCGGCAGCGTAGCGCGGCTGGAGAACAGATCGCCGCTCATCAACTGGCGGTGCTCCGTATCGCGGCTGGCGTCGGTCAACAATTTCGCCAGGTTATCACTCAAGTAGGGGCGAAGCGCGGCGATATCATTGCTGTGGTGTTGAATACGGTAGTCGTAAAATTGTTGAGCCACGCTGTCCGGGCCGCCTTCCACACACGCGCCGATACGCGGGCCATTATCTTTGTAGGCGGGAGTGACGGTCGTACAGGCGCTAAGCAGAAGCGCGCACGGGATGAGCAAAGAGAGTTTAGAATAGCGCATGATGATTTCCTTATAGGCGATCGAGCAAAAACCGATCTACGATAATCAATTATATCCTTTCAATGATAGCGTATCAGCTTGATAATGCGTTTGAGATCGTGTGCTTAGCTAACCCGGGAGATTCACTATGCAGTTTTCAACAACCCCAACGCTGGAAGGACAAAGCATCGTGGAGTATTGCGGTGTGGTGACGGGCGAAGCCATTTTAGGCGCTAATATCTTCCGCGATTTTTTCGCCGGCATTCGGGATATCGTCGGCGGACGTTCCGGCGCATATGAGAAAGAGCTGCGTAAAGCGCGTGAAATTGCTTTTCAGGAACTTGGCGAGCAGGCTAAAGCGTTGGGCGCCGATGCGGTGGTAGGCATCGATATTGATTACGAAACTGTCGGCAAGGATGGCAGTATGCTGATGGTCAGCGTCAGCGGAACGGCGGTGAAAACGCGCCGATGAGAGCGCTACTGTGGCTGGTGGGTCTCGCGTTGCTGTTAACAGGCTGCGCGAGCGAAAAAGGCATTATCGATAAAGAGGGATATCAGCTTGATACCCGACATCGGGCGCAGGCGGCCTATCCGCGCATTAAAGTCCTGGTGATTCACTATACGGCGGAAAACTTTGACGTTTCGCTGGCGACGTTAACGGGACGCAACGTCAGTTCGCATTACCTGATTCCCGCAACCCCGCCATTATATGGCGGTAAACCGCGCATCTGGCAACTGGTGCCGGAACAGGATCAGGCCTGGCATGCGGGCGTCAGTTTCTGGCGAGGTGCCACGCGTCTCAATGATACGTCTATTGGCATTGAGCTGGAAAATCGCGGCTGGCGAATGTCCGGCGGGGTGAAATCTTTCGCGCCGTTTGAATCCGCGCAAATTCAGGCATTGATTCCGTTAGCGAAGGACATTATCGCGCGCTATGACATCAAACCGCAGAATGTGGTGGCCCATGCGGATATCGCGCCGCAGCGTAAAGACGATCCCGGCCCGCGCTTCCCGTGGCGCGAGCTGGCGGCGCAGGGGATTGGCGCCTGGCCTGACGCCCAGCGTGTGGCGTTTTATCTGGCTGGACGCGCGCCGTATACGCCAGTCGATACCGCAACGGTGCTTGCGTTACTCTCGCGCTATGGTTATGAAGTCAAAGCCGATATGACGGCACGCGAGCAGCAGCGGGTGATTATGGCGTTCCAGATGCACTTCCGTCCGGCGCAATGGAACGGTATCGCAGATGCCGAAACGCAGGCGATTGCCGAAGCATTACTGGAGAAGTACGGCCAGGATTAACGCGGTAAATTTCCGTGATCGCGCAGCCAGGCGGCGGTGCGCTCAATGCCTTCGTCCAGCGTGACGATGGGCTGGTAGCCCAGCTCGTCCTGCGCGCGAGTCGTATCGAGCGTAAAATCAAAATTCAGTTTTGACACGCCGTAATGCGTTAGCGGGGGCTCTTTGGCGGATTTTTTGCCGAAGCGTTCCATACTGCGGGCGATCATATCCAGCATCGGGTAAGGCACAGAGCGAATGCGGCAGTCGATAGTCAGTTCATCAATTAACTTTTGTACGATGCTGCGTAAGGTGCGGTTTTCGCCGTTAGTGATGTTATAAGCGCGGCCAGAAGGCAGATGATCGCAGCCCGGCTGGCTGGCCAGCCACATGGCGTGGATCGCATTTTCATAGTAGGTCATATCGACCAGCGCGCTGCCCCCGTGCGGTAATAAGACGCTACCGTAATGGTGCATCATATGCGCCAGACGTGGGATAAATACTTTATCGTGCGGGCCAAACAGGCTTTGCGGACGTAACACCGTAAAACGTGTTTGCGGATTGGCCTGCGCCAGCAGATTAATCACCTCTTCGCCGGCGGCTTTACTGCGGGCGAACTCATTGGCAAACCGATGCGGACGGAAATCCTCTTTGATATCACGGTGATGGTGGTAATCAAAATAGAGTGAGGGAGAGGAGATATGAATAAAATTGCGCACGCCCCAGGCGACCGCCCATTCTCCCAGGCGGCGGGTGGCGCGAACATTCGCCAGATCGAAAGCTTGTTGGGTTCCCCAGGGCGAGGTAAAGCTGGAGCAGTGCCACAACGTGTCGATCCCGGCGAGCATCACTTTAGCCTGCGAGGAGACCAGTTCGGTTAAATCCGCATGGACGAATTCCGCGCCCATTTTTTCAAGCAGCTTGCCCATCGCTTCATTGCGACCCGTCGCTCTGACGCTGATGCCTTTATTGCGCAAAAATTCAACCGCGTTTCGACCTAAGCCGCTGGTGGCGCCGGTAACCAGTACCTTCATATCAATCCACTGTGTTTAATAAACCGTCGTGCGCATTCTTCCGTGAATTACATCGGTATGCAATGGGAAACACGAAAGAATACAGCAACTTTTTCTCATTTTTCTGTGATTTGTTCTGCAAGTCGGGCAATACGCCTTGCCATTCCCCGGAAAATAAACAGGTGCGCCGGGATCATCAGTAGCCAGTAAATCAGGCCCGGCATTCCGTGTGGATGCCACCAGGCGCGCACGTCAATTTCGCGGTAGCGGCCTTTATCGTGCAGCGTGAAGCTAAGCCGCCCCAGACCCGGCGCTTTCATGCCAAACAAGAGCGTGAGCTGTTTTTCTGGTTCGACAATAATCACTTTCCAGCTATCTACCGTATCGCCAGGTTTGAGCAAGGTATGCGACGGGCGGCCTTTCGCCAGTTTATGCCCCACCAGACGGTCCATCGCGGCGCGCGTCTGCCACAAAATATTGCCGAAAAAATAGCCCTCTTTGCCACCCAGCCGATTTACGACCTTCCATAGCGCCGATAGGCTGGCCGGTGTCTGCGCGGTAAAGCCCGCCTGCTTTGGAAAATAGCCGTATTCGGGACGCCAGCGGGCGAAGGCCAGCGCGTCGTAGCCCCAGTCGCTGGAGTTCACCAGTTTTTCTTCTTCTTTCAGCGTGCGGCGAACGGCGTCGTCAAAGGTGATAAGCGTTTGGGGGATCAACTTTTTTAACGCGGCGTCATCGGCCAGCAAATCGTGCCTTAACCCCTGGATTAACGCTTTTGCGGTAGTCGGCGGCACGGAGGTAATGACGTTTAAAAACCAGACCGAAATCCAGCGGGTCGGAAAAGGCACCGGGATCAGCGGACGCCGTTTACCGCTGACGGCCATAAAACGTTCAAACTGTTGCTGATAGCTTAATACCTGCGGCCCGGCAGCTTCCAGAATACGATGCTCGTGCGCAGGGTGGTCCAGCAAGCCGACCAGGTAGTAGAGTAAATTTTCCAGGGCGATGGGCGTGGTGCGCGAACGCACCCAGCGTGGCGGCGTGAGTATTGGCAGGTTGTAAACCATGTCGCGCATGACTTCGAAGGCGGCGGAGCCTGCACCGACGATGATCCCGGCGCGTAATTCCGTCACCGGTACGCCTGCGTCGCGCAGCGTGTCAGCCGTAAGCTGGCGGGCGCGCAGGTGATCGGATTGCTCATGTGCCGGCGCCTGCAATGAACTGAGGAAAATAAGTTGTTTAACCGGCGTCTGGCGCAGCGCGTCGCGCACGTTGAGCGCCGCCTGACGCTCATGGGCGATAAAATCGCCGCCTTCGCCCATGCCGTGTACCAGATAGTAAACGGTATCAATGTCGTGAAGCAGCGCGGGTAAATTTTCCGGCCAGTGCAGATCGACCTTATGACAACTGACGTTGGCGAGGCGCTGTTTTTCCAGACGTTCCACGCGCCGCGCCGCCGCCCGCACCTGATGCCCTTGCTGACTTAGCGCAAAGACCAGGTGCTGGCCGATATAGCCGCTGGCGCCGAGAACCAGAATGCGTTGCGCCACGTTGCTCTCCTTAGCGGGCTAAAAAGGCGCGCCAGTGGGCGACGACGTCGGCAAGCTGTTCGCGAGAGACATCCAGATGCGTCACCAGACGCACAATCGGCGCGGCGTTAATCAAGATATTCCGTTCCCGCAAATAGTCGCCAAGCGCGGCGGCCTGTGCTTCGCCAACGCGAACAAACAGCATATTCGTTTCGTGGCGCATGACCTCCGCGCCCGCTTCCCGAAGCTGCTGCGCCAGCCAGGCGGCGTTATCATGGTCCTCTTGCAGACGCGCCACGTTATGCTTCAGCGCATACAGTCCGGCCGCTGCCAGAATCCCGGCCTGACGCATTCCGCCGCCGACCATTTTACGCCAGCGCGTCGCGCGTTTAATGTAATCGCGGTTGCCGACCAGCAGCGAGCCGACCGGCGTTCCGAGACCTTTTGACAGGCAGATGGTAAAAGAGTCGCAATACTGCGTAATCTCTTTTAACTCACAGCCGTAGGCAACCACCGCGTTAAAAATTCGGGCGCCGTCAACGTGCAGCGCCAGTCCACGTTCGCGGGTAAATGTCCAGGCGTCTTTCAGATACGCGCGCGGCAGCACTTTCCCGTTATGCGTATTTTCCAGACTGAGCAAGCGCGTGCGCGCGAAGTGGATGTCATCCGCTTTAATCTTCGCCGCCACGTTCTCCAGCGGCAGCGTACCGTCCGCGGCGGCGTCGATGGGCTGCGGCTGAATGCTGCCGAGCACCGCAGCGCCGCCAGCTTCATAGAGATAATTATGCGCGCCCTGACCAACGATATACTCTTCGCCGCGTTCACAATGGCTAAGCAGCGCGACCAGATTGGCCTGGGTGCCGGTGGGTAAAAAAAGCGCCGCTTCTTTATCGGAAAGGTCGGCGGCGTAGCGCTGAAGGGCATTAACGGTAGGGTCATCGCCGTATACGTCGTCCCCGACCGGGGCGGTCATCATCGCCTCGAGCATGGCGCGGCCCGGTCGGGTAACGGTATCACTGCGTAAATCAATCATGGCACATCCCTGGATTTTAAAAGGTGATGTGCATTGTTTTACCTTAGCCAGTTCGTTTTCGCCAGTTCGATCACTTCATCGCCGCGGCCGCTAATAATGGCGCGCAGCATGTACAGGCTAAATCCTTTCGCTTGTTCCAGTTTGATCTGCGGCGGGATCGCCAGCTCTTCTTTTGCCACGACCACGTCAACCAGTACCGGGCCGTCAATGGAAAACGCGCGCTGTAGCGCTCCGTCCACGTCTGCGGCTTTTTCCACGCGAATACCGGTAATGCCGCAGGCTTCGGCGATACGCGCGAAATTGGTGTCGTGCAGTTCGGTACCGTCGGTAAGGTAGCCGCCGGCTTTCATTTCCATCGCCACAAAGCCCAGCACGCTGTTATTAAAGACGACGATTTTTACCGGCAGATTCATCTGTACCACCGAGAGAAAATCGCCCATCAGCATACTGAAGCCGCCATCACCGCACATCGCGATAACCTGACGACCCGGCGCGGTGGCCTGAGCGCCGAGCGCCTGCGGCATGGCGTTGGCCATTGACCCGTGGTTAAACGAGCCCAGCAGGCGGCGCTTGCCGTTCATTTTTAGATAGCGGGCCGCCCAGACGGTCGGCGTGCCGACATCGCAGGTAAAAATAGCGTCGTCAGCGGCGAAATGACTAATTTGTTGCGCCAGATATTGCGGATGGATGGCTTTGTCGCTGAGTTTGGCTAAGTCATCAAGTCCCTTACGGGCGTCCCGATAGTGCTCCAGAGCTTTATCGAGGAATTTACGATTGCTTTTTTCTTCCACCAGCGGCAGCAGGGCGCGAAGCGTGGCTTTAATATCGCCCACCAGCGCCATGTCGACTTTGCTGTGCGCGCCAATACTGCCCGGGTTGATGTCAATCTGAATGATTTTGGCATCGCTCGGATAAAAGGCGCGGTAGGGGAACTGGGTGCCGAGCAGGATCAGCGTATCGGCGTTCATCATGGTGTGGAAGCCAGAAGAGAAGCCAATCAGGCCGGTCATTCCCACATCATAAGGGTTATCGTATTCAACGTGCTCTTTGCCGCGCAGGGCATGAACGATTGGCGCTTTTAGTTTTGCCGCCAACGCGACCAACTCCTCATGCGCGCCCGCGCAGCCGCTACCGCACATCAATGCGATATTGCTGGAGTAGCGCAGCAGTTGCGCCAGTTTTTTCAGCTCTTCCTCCGCCGGCGTGACGACGGGGAGCGGGGCATGGTACCAATGGGTGACGGCGTTTTCAGGCGCGGGTTTCAGTGCCACGTCACCCGGAAGTACGACCACGGAGACGCCGCGGTTTAGCACCGCTTTGCGCATGGCGATGGCGAGTACCTGCGGGATCTGCTCCGGGCTGGAAACCAACTCGCAATAGTGGCTGCATTCACGGAACAACTCCTGCGGGTGGGTCTCCTGGAAATAACCGCTGCCGATTTCACTGGATGGAATATGGGCGGCGATCGCCAGAACAGGGACGTGGTTACGGTGGCAATCAAACAGGCCATTGATCAGGTGCAGGTTGCCCGGTCCGCATGAACCGGCGCACACTGCCAGCTCGCCGGTAAGCTGCGCTTGTGCGCCGGCAGCGAAAGCAGCGACCTCTTCGTGGCGGGTTGGCATCCATTCAATGGTTCCCATACGATTAAGACTATCGCTCAGGCCGTTCAGGGAGTCGCCAGTGACGCCCCAGATTCGTTTTACGCCAGCCTGTTCCAGCGTTTTGGCGATAAAAGCGGCAACGGTTTGTTTCATGGTTCTCCATCTCCTTCAATGTGATAACGGTTACAAGTTTAGTTGAAGATGACGATGACGTTTTTCTTTGGCGGAGAGAAGGGCGAAAGGATGAAGCGAGTGGTAAATCGCCCGGTGGCGCTAACGCTTACCGGGCCTACGATGGAACGTTTACCGATTATGCGAGAACAAGATCGCCCTGTGGATGGCAGGAGCAGGCCAGTACGTAACCTTCGGCAATCTCCGCCTCGCTCAGCGTCATGGTGCTGCTCACCGTATAGTCGCCGGAAACGACTTTGGTTTTACAGCAGCCGCAAACACCTGCCCGACAGGCAGCGGCAACCGGTACTTTATTACTCTCCAGCGCCTCCAGCAGCGTCGTACCGATCGGGGCATAAAATTCCTGCGCTGGCTGTAGCTTGGTGAATTTCAGGCCGCTGGTTGCCGTTTCCGCCACCGGCGTGAAGAACTTCTCTTTAAAGAAGCGCGTTACGCCAAGCGCTTTCACTCCCTGTTCGACGAAATCCATATAGGGCGCCGGGCCGCAGGTCATGATGGTGCGCGATGCCAAATCCGGTACGCGCTGTAATAATTCCGTGGTCAGACGGCCCGCGACAAAACCTTCCGTGGCATGATTTTCCGCCACTAGCGTGACCGGATACTGTCGCCACTCGTCGGCAAAAATCACATCATCCGGCGAACGGACGTTAAAGATGACCTGCACATCGGCCTGCGGGCGGTATTTCGCCAGCCAGCGACGCATCGACATGATTGGCGTTACGCCACAACCGGCGGCGAGCAGCAGAAACTTATCTTCTGTTTTATCGTCACAGGTAAAATCGCCCATTGCATCAGACAGCCAGATGTAATCGCCGCGCTTGATGTCATGGGTCAACCACTGTGAACCCGTACCATCTTCAATCCGACGAACGGTCAGCGTGATATATTCACTGACGCCCGGCGTAGACGAAAGGGTGTAGGCGCGCAGCGTTTCCGCTGAATTACGCACGCTCACCAGCGCATACTGCCCGGCGCGGTAAGGGTAGTAGTCATGGCATAATAGCGCAATTGTCCATACATCCGGCGTCTCCTGACGGATGTGATGCACCTGCATTCGCCAGGGACATTGTGAGGTTGGCATCGTCATTATTGACCTCCTTACGCGCTCAGCAATTGCTTCATGTCTTCTTCAACGGTGGTCACGGAACGCAGACCGAACTTCTCGTTGAGGATAGCCAGCAAATCCGGCGTGAAGAAGCCCGGCGCGGTCGGCCCGGTGACAATATTTTTCACGCCTAATGACAGCAGCGTCAGCAGAATCACGATCGCTTTCTGCTCAAACCAGGAGAGTACCAGCGATAGCGGCAGATCGTTGACGCCGCAGCCCAGTTTTTCCGCCAGCGTCACCGCCAGGATAATCGCGGAGTAAGCATCGTTACACTGACCGGCATCGACCAGACGCGGCAGCCCTTCGATGTCGCCGAACTCCAGTTTGTTGAAACGGTATTTACCGCACGCCAGGGTCAGGATCAGGCAGTCATCCGGTACGCTGGTGGCGAAATCGGTAAAGTAGTTACGCTCGCCGCGCGCGCCGTCACAGCCGCCGACCAGGAAGATGTGGCGCAGTTTTTCACGGCTGACCAGATCGATGAGCGTATCGGCAGCGCCGAGCAGGGTCTGACGGCCAAAACCGACGGTGATGAGATGCGGAATTTCGCTATACGGGAAGCCCGCCATTTGCTGCGCCTGGGCAATGACCGGCCCGAAGTCATCGCCTTCAAGATGGCTAACGCCCGGCCAGCCGACGATGCTACGGGTCCAGATACGGTCGTCATAGCTGCCCACGGTCGGGTCGATAATGCAGTTAGAAGTCATCACGATTGGGCCAGGGAAGCGGGCGAACTCGACCTGCTGATTCTGCCAGCCGCTGCCGAAGTTACCGACCAGATGCTTGAATTTACGCAGTTCCGGATAGCCATGTGCGGGCAGCATTTCACCGTGAGTGTAGACGTTAACGCCGGTGCCTTCGGTCTGCTCCAGCAGGTTGTAGAGATCTTTCAGATCGTGACCGGAGATCAGAATGCACTTGCCTTCAGTCGCTTTGACGTTGACCTGAGTCGGCGTTGGGTGACCGTATTTGGTGGTTTCACCGGCGTCCAGGATGCTCATCACTTTGAAGTTCATCTGGCCGATTTCCATTGCGCACTCCAGCAGCGCGTTCATATCAGCAGGCCAGGTGCCGAGCCAGGCCATGATTTTGTGGTACTGCGCGTAAATGTCGTTGTCGTATTGACCGAGAACGTGCGCGTGTTCCATATACGCCGCCGCGCCTTTCAGACCGTACAGGCACAGCAGGCGCAGGCCGAGGATGTTCTCGCCAATGGCGGCTTTGTCTTTATTCGGGGTAAATTCCGCCGCCTGACGTTGCAGGTCGCCCAGATCGTCGCTGACCAGTTGCAGATCGGCCATCGGATTGTCGCAATGCGCATTAGCATCCACGCTCAGGCACTGCGCTTTCAACGCTTCACGCAAGGCAATCGCTTCACGGGCGTAGCCGACGATACGCGGAGAGTCGAAGTTTACGTTGGTCAGCGTGGAGAAAAACGCGCGCGGCGCAAAGTTATCAACGTCGTGATTAATGATGCCATATTCACGGGCCTTCACCGCCCAGGCAGACAAACCTTGCAAAGCCGCAATCAGCAGATCCTGCAGATCGGACGTTTCAGCTGTTTTACCGCACATTCCCTGCGCGTAGGAGCAGCCGTTTCCGGCTGGTGTACGGATGGTTTGTTCACATTGCACACAAAACATGGTCACACCTTTTAAAGTTATATTTGATATACATGTTTAAGGTTATGCCTGTGAACAAAGGGATAAAAGGGATTTCTGTCATAATGTGCATGGAGATTGATTTAGCGCAATTTTGGCGGCAGATGCCTACCGCCAGAGAGGTATCAGGCCGAGAAGAACGCCATTAAGAGGGGGACCAGCAGGCTGAGGATAAAGCCATGTACGATAGCCGCCGGAACAATCTCTACGCCGCCGGAGCGCTGTAATACCGGCAACGTAAAGTCCATTGAGGTCGCTCCGCACAGGCCCAACGCCGTTGAACGGCTGCGGCGAACCAGACCGGGAATAAGCATAATGGCCAAAAGTTCGCGGGCCAGATCGTTAAAAAATGCCGCGCTGCCGATAACCGGTCCAAACGACTCCGTCAGCAAAATACCGGAAAGAGAGTACCAGCCGAAACCTGACGCCATCGCCAGGGCGGTTTTTAGCGGTAAGTCCAGGATAAACGCATTAATCACGCCGCCCAGTAATGAGCTTGCCACGACAACGACCGCGACAATCATTCCCCGGCGGTTAAGCACAATTTGCTTTAAGGTCATGCCGCTATTTCGTAGCTGAATCCCCACCAGGAACAATAAAAAGATCAGCGTATATTCACTGGCTTCGGTGGCGTGCTGTAAAACAGAGAGTCCGCTCAGGCCGATAACAAACCCCAATACCACTACGCCGCACAGTTGCAGCGACTCCAGCGCCATGGCAATACGCGAAGGCAGTTTTTCCTGCTGATGATGGTGACGCCACGGGAGGATACGTTCCAGCCACAATAAGGCGGCGATATTACACAATAAAATAATCGTAATACTGACGGCGGAATAATGAAAAATCGCCACCAGATTACTGGCGAGGTTATCCAAAAACGCCAGGCTTATTCCCATAAAAAAGAGAATAAGATACACGATCCAGCTCAGTAGCCGGTTAATGAGTTGTAATGCGGCTTTATGTCGCAGTGGAATGAGATAGCCCACAATCAGTGGAACCAGAATGATTAAAAGTCCTGAAAACATGAACAGCCGGGCCCTTTTTTATTGTTTGAATTGCGTACATGACACTACCGAATTCCAGACTATCAGTAAAGCGACACCATCAGCCGTACATTTATCAGACAGTTGCCTCAGGCAAAGGGGGGAATATCACGCCAGGCGGAAGCATTTGCCGTTATACTGCGGTGAGTTTAATGGAGTGGTGACGCTTTTCTGGAGGAAGCATGATTCTCGAACGCGTTGAAATAGTGGGATTCCGCGGTATCAACCGACTGTCGTTGATGCTGGAACAAAACAACGTGCTGATTGGGGAAAACGCCTGGGGCAAATCCAGCCTGCTGGATGCGCTGACTCTGTTATTGTCGCCGGAACTCGATCTCTACCATTTTGTCCGTGAGGATTTCTGGTTTCCGCCTGGCGACATAAAAGGACGCGAGCATCACCTGCATATTATTCTGACTTTTCGCGAAACGCAGCCAGGGCGGCATCGGGTACGTCGTTATCGGGCGCTGGAAGCATGTTGGTCGCCTTGCGAGGATGATTTTCACCGTATTTTTTATCGGCTAGAGGGCGAATGCGGCGCCGATGGCAGCGTGATGACGCTGCGCAGTTTTCTTAATAGCGATGGGCAGCCATTGCCGGTGGAAAATATTAACGATCAGGTGCGCCACCTGGTTCGTCTGATGCCAGTGCTACGTTTGCGCGATGCGCGCTTTATGCGACGTATTCGCAACGGTACGGTGCCCAATGTGCCGGATGTTGAAGTCACGGCCCGACAGCTGGATTTTCTGGCGCGTGAGCTGGCGACCCGGCCGCAAAATTTAACCGACGGGCAGATTCGTCAGGGACTGTCCGCGATGGTGCAACTGCTTGAGCACTATTTTTCGGAGCAGGGCGCAGGGCTGGCGCGTCACCGACTCATGCGCCGGCGTTCGCAAAATGAGCAACGTAGCTGGCGCTATCTGGATATTATTAATCGGATGATCGACAAACCGGGCAGCCGGTCGCATCGGGTGATCCTGCTGGGGCTTTTCTCCACGCTGTTACAGGCGAAAGGGACGCTGCGGTTACATAAAGACGCGCGACCATTACTGCTGGTGGAAGATCCGGAAACCCGTTTACATCCCATTATGCTTTCAGTCGCCTGGCAATTGCTCAATCTGTTACCGCTACAGCGGATAGCGACAACCAACTCAGGCGAATTGCTCTCGCTAACGCCGGTGGAGCATGTCGTACGGCTGGTGCGCGAATCTTCCCGCGTCGCCGCCTGGCGTTTGGGTCCGGGCGGGTTAAGCGCGGAAGATGGACGGCGCATCGCCTTTCATATCCGCTTTAATCGCGCATCGTCGCTGTTTGCGCGTTGCTGGCTACTGGTGGAAGGCGAGACGGAAACCTGGGTTATTAATGAGCTGGCGCGTCAGTGTGGACATCATTTTGATGCGGAGGGCATTAAAGTCATTGAGTTTGCTCAGTCCGGCCTGAAACCGCTGGTGAAGTTCGCCCGCCGTATGGGAATCGAGTGGCATGTCCTGGTGGATGGCGACGAAGCGGGGAAAAAATATGCCGCGACGGTCCGCAGCCTGCTTAATAACGATCGCGAGGAAGAACGCGAACATCTCACGGCGCTGCCTGCGCTGGATATGGAACATTTTATGTATCGTCAGGGCTTTGCCGATGTTTTTCACCGGGTTGCGCAGCTTCCGCCTAATGTGCCGATGAATACCCGGAAAATTATCACTAAAGCTATCCACCGCTCGTCAAAGCCGGATTTGGCGATTGAAGTTGCGATGGAAGCCGGGCGGCGGGGAATTGACGCCGTGCCGCCGCTGTTCAGGAAGATGTTCTCGCGCGTGGTTTGGCTGGCGCGGGGCCGGGCGGATTAGCGTTTGAATGTGCCCGGAACCTGTTCGACGACGCTATCGAGTAAAGCATAGCGGCGGCGATACTCGGCCCGTTTTTTACTGGCGATCTCCGCTTCGCTTTTTCGGGCGATCGCCAGCGGTAGCGCATAGTAATTCCCTTTAATTCTTTCACCGCCTAACGATTCCCAAAACGCGTCATAGTCGGCATGCATTTGCGTCTTTTTATCCATGTATCGCCAGCTACGGTAAACGTGCGCATCGTTACTCACGGCTATAATCTGCTCTGCCTGAAAGACTTGCGCAAACTGACAGAGAGCCTCCATCACGATGCGTTTGGGAAAAAGACCATGGCAGGCTTTGGTCGCCTGCTGGATAATTTCGTGAGGGACGTCGTTTGCCGCGCCCTGTAATCCGCCGATAAATAGTGTGCATTGTTGGTTAAAGCGACACAGGGTAAATGTGATCTCTGCCAGAATACGTAACTGTGCGTCGCGAACAACAATAGTGCTTTCACCTTCTTTATCCAGTGAGACCAGACTGACTAAATCAAGTTGAAACAACTCGCCGATTTTAGTTTCAAATTTAGCAAGATTCAGGCCATACTGACTTAAATAGCTAACTTGTTGTTCCCGCGATAAAAGTTGGCGCATCTGTTGATAATGAAAACACAGAGCGTCTAAGGCGAAATCGCGTTTAATATTTACAGCCATATAAGGACGATGTAGTCGAATAGGCAAACGCGGCTGACGAGCAAGTAACGTATTTAACTCCGGCCATTGGGTGAGATTGGTCAGTAATTGGCTGGTCGCACGCGGCATGACTAATGAGCGGATTAAAAACTTGCGACGAAAGCTGGCTTTACGCCAGAATTTTCCTGGCTGTAATTGCCCGCGCGTCAGACGAATAAATAATTGTAAAGGAGAGATGTAATCTGAAGTGTACCAGGTATTATCTGTAAGCTGTGTCATGATCGTAATCCGCGACATAAGATTATCGAGATTGAACCACAGGAAACATTAACCAATCGTCAATACAGCCGACGCTATCTTTATGGCGTCAGGTTTGTTTAGATACGGTTTACTTTCTGGTTGAAATTTTGCCGTCAGGGTTTCTATGCGTGCTAAAGGAAAGAAATTTAAAAAGCGTTATCTGGTCATTATTTTAATTCTTTTAGTGGGGGGGATGGCTGGCTGGCGAATGTTAAATGCGCCGCTGCCAACTTATCAAACGTTAATCGTGCGGCCAGGCGATCTTGAACAGAGTGTACTGGCGACGGGAAAACTGGACGCGTTGCGTAAAGTTGATGTCGGCGCGCAGGTGAGCGGCCAGTTGAAAACGCTGCTGGTCTCCATTGGCGATAACGTTAAAAAAGATCAGCTACTCGGCGTGATTGATCCAGATCAGGCGGAGAACCAGATAAAAGAGGTCGAGGCCACCCTGATGGAGCTGAACGCGGAGCGTCAGCAGGCAGCCGCTGAGTTAAAGCTGGCGCGGGTTACGCTGGCGCGCCAGCAGCAGTTAGCTAAGACTCAGGCGGTATCGCAACAAGATCTGGATACCGCGGCGACGGAGATGGCGGTTAAACAGGCGCGTATTGGCACCATAGATGCCCAGATCAAACGTAATCGGGCCTCGTTGGACACCGCGAAAACCAACCTGGAATATACCCGTATTGTTGCCCCCATGGCGGGGGAAGTGACGCAAATCACTACCCTGCAAGGACAAACGGTGATTGCAGCTCAGCAGGCGCCCAATATTCTGACGCTGGCGGATATGAGCACCATGCTGGTAAAAGCGCAGGTCTCGGAAGCGGACGTGATCCATCTTCGGGCGGGGCAGAAAGCATGGTTCACCATTGCAGGCGATCCGCAAACGCGCTATGAAGGCGTTTTAAAAGATATTCTGCCGACGCCGGAAAAGAGCAACGACGCTATTTTTTATTACGCCCGGTTTGAAGTGCCGAACCCCAAAAGAATCTTGCGTCTTGATATGACCGCGCAGGTTTATATTCAACTCATGGATGTCAAAAATGTGCTGATTATTCCTCTCGCCGCGCTTGGCGAACCGGTGGGCGGCAATCGTTATAAAGTGGCGCTGTTGCGTAACGGCGAAAAACGTGAGCGCGAAGTGGTCATTGGCGAGCGTAACGATACAGACGTGGAAGTGATTAAAGGTCTGGAAGCGGGCGATGAGGTGATCATCGGCGAGAGCAGGCCAGGAGCGACGCCATGACGGCATTGCTTGAACTGCGCAATGTGATCCGCAGTTACCCCTCCGGAGAAGAGCAGGTGGCGGTGTTGAAAGATATCTCCCTGCAAATCCACGCCGGGGAGATGGTGGCGATTGTCGGCGTTTCCGGTTCTGGAAAATCAACGCTGATGAATATCCTCGGGTGCCTGGATAAACCGACCAGCGGCACTTATCGGGTGGCGGGGCGGGACGTCTCGACGCTGGACCCGGACGCGCTGGCGCAACTGCGGCGTGAGCATTTTGGCTTTATCTTTCAGCGCTACCATCTGTTGTCGCATTTAACGGCAGCGCAAAATGTTGAAGTCCCCGCCGTCTACGCCGGTATTGAACGCAAAAAACGCCAGGCGCGCGCCAGAGAGTTGCTTCTGCGGCTGGGATTAAGCGATCGCGTCGATTACCCACCTTCACAGCTCTCTGGCGGACAGCAGCAGCGTGTCAGTATTGCCCGCGCGCTGATGAACGGCGGACAAGTGATTCTGGCGGATGAGCCGACCGGCGCGCTGGATAGCCATTCCGGCGAAGAGGTGATGGCGATTTTGCGCCAACTGCGCGATCGCGGACATACGGTGATCATTGTGACGCACGATCCGCTGATTGCCGACCAGGCGGAGCGGATTATTGAAATTCACGATGGCAAGATTGTCCATAATCCGCCCGCACAGGAAAAGAAACGCGAACAGGGCGTTGACGCTGCCGCGGTTAATACGGCTTCCGGCTGGCGTCAATTTGCCAGCAGCTTTCGCGAAGCGCTGTCGATGGCGTGGTTAGCGATGGCCGCTAACAAAATGCGTACTTTACTGACCATGCTGGGAATTATTATCGGTATTGCGTCGGTAGTGTCGATTGTGGTGGTCGGCGACGCCGCAAAACAGATGGTACTGGCGGATATCCGCGCTATGGGCACTAACACGATTGATATTCATCCAGGCAAAGATTTTGGCGACGACAACCCGCAGTATCGACAGGTGCTGAAATATGACGATCTGGTCGCTATTCAGAAACAGCCGTGGGTTAACTCTGCGACGCCCAGCGTTTCAAAGAGCTTACGTCTTCGCTATGGCAATATTGATATTGCCGTAAATGCTAATGGCGTTAGTGGCGATTATTTTAACGTTTACGGCATGTCCTTTAGGGAGGGAAACACCTTCAATGCTGTACAGCAACAGGATCGCGCGCAGGTGGTGGTGCTGGATGCCAACACGCGACGCCAGCTATTTCCAAATAAAGCGAATGTCGTAGGGGAAGTGGTGCTGGTGGGTAATATGCCGGTTATTGTTATTGGCGTGGCGGAAGAGAAACCGTCCATGTACGGCAATAGCAATCTGTTGCAAGTTTGGTTGCCCTATAGCACGATGTCAGATCGCATAATGGGTCAGTCATGGCTTAACTCGATCACCGTTCGTGTGAAAGATGGTGTTGATAGCGATCAGGCTGATCAGCAGCTTACCCGCCTGCTCACCTTACGCCACGGTAAAAAAGACTTCTTCACCTGGAATATGGACAGCGTCCTGAAAACGGCTGAAAAAACTACCTATACTCTTCAGTTATTTCTGACGCTGGTGGCCGTCATTTCGCTGGTTGTCGGCGGCATCGGCGTTATGAATATTATGCTGGTTTCCGTCACCGAGCGAACACGTGAAATCGGCATCCGTATGGCGGTGGGCGCGCGCGCCAGCGATGTGCTACAGCAGTTTCTTATTGAAGCGGTGCTGGTTTGTCTGGTTGGGGGCGCGCTGGGGATTAGCTTGTCGATGTTCATCGCATTTATGCTACAGCTTTTCCTGCCCGGCTGGGAGATCGGTTTTTCACTGACTGCGCTGGCGAGCGCGTTTTTATGTTCGACGTTTACTGGGATACTGTTTGGCTGGCTACCGGCGAGAAACGCGGCGCGACTGGACCCGGTGGATGCGCTGGCAAGGGAGTAATCTTGCTGACGTCATTTGTCGGCCTGATAAGATGCAACAGTGTCGCCATCAGGCACTGGCGTTAAATAAAAATGCCAGCCGATCGGGCTGGCATTTTGCCTCCTGGATGTACACAATGAGACAGAGGAGCTATGCAACGGCCTCTGCTTCGATGGGCACGATGACGCTGGCGTGATTGCCTTTTGGCCCCTGGTGTACATCAAACCGGACAGACTGTCCGGCTTTAAGCGTTCTGTAACCATCCATTTGAATGGTGGAGTAATGGGCGAAAATATCCTCGCCGCCGCCTTCAGGGCAGATGAAACCAAACCCTTTGGCATTGTTGAACCACTTTACAGTACCCGTTTCCATGCTTCGACATCCTTCGTAAATCTTATATAAGTAAGATGGAATGAACCGGTGACGGAGTGGGGGCTGTTCAAAACCTCACCAACTCTCGACATTACAATTTAGAGAAATCAGGCGAGGCGTCAAGCATCAGGCAGGGGGGATCGGGTAAAAATGAATCAAAAATTTGAAGCAGTTAACGCTATTGCCGGGAATGTGACAGATGTCGCGGATGGTACTGATAGATGTTAGTTATCTATCAATTGAGGTAGATTGATTGTGTGCATAGACTCTGGTCAGCGGCAGATTTTCCTGCCGACAACCGTAACCGATAATGACGACTGACAATGGGTAAGACGAACGATTGGCTGGATTTTGACCAGTTGGTGGAAGATAGCGTGCGCGACGCGCTAAAACCGCCATCTATGTATAAAGTGATATTAGTCAATGATGACTACACTCCGATGGAGTTTGTTATTGACGTGTTACAAAAATTCTTTTCTTATGATGTAGAACGTGCAACGCAATTGATGCTTGCAGTTCACTATCAAGGCAAAGCCATCTGCGGCGTGTTCACCGCCGAGGTGGCGGAAACCAAAGTGGCGATGGTGAACAAGTATGCAAGGGAGAACGAGCATCCGTTGCTGTGTACGCTGGAAAAAGCCTGAATGCAGGTATAAAAATTGGGGGAGGTGCCTATGCTCAATCAAGAACTGGAACTCAGTTTAAACATGGCTTTCGCCAGAGCGCGCGAGCACCGTCATGAGTTTATGACCGTCGAGCATCTGTTGCTGGCGCTGCTCAGCAACCCATCGGCTCGCGAAGCGCTGGAAGCATGCTCCGTGGATCTGGTGGCGCTCCGTCAGGAACTCGAAGCCTTCATTGAACAAACCACACCCGTACTGCCTGCCAGTGAAGAAGAGCGTGATACGCAGCCGACGTTAAGTTTCCAGCGTGTCCTGCAACGTGCCGTCTTCCATGTTCAGTCCTCCGGGCGTAGTGAAGTGACTGGCGCGAATGTGCTGGTGGCTATCTTTAGCGAACAGGAATCACAGGCGGCTTATCTGCTGCGTAAGCATGAAGTGAGCCGTCTGGATATCGTGAACTTTATTTCTCACGGGACGCGAAAAGACGAACCGAGCCAATCTTCCGATCTCGGCAATCAGCCAACTGGCGACGAACAAGCTGGCGGGGAGGAACGTATGGAAAACTTTACGACGAATCTTAACCAACTTGCTCGCGTGGGCGGCATCGATCCGCTGATTGGTCGTGAAAAAGAACTGGAACGCGCGATCCAGGTCTTGTGTCGTCGCCGTAAAAATAACCCGCTGCTGGTGGGGGAGTCCGGCGTCGGCAAAACGGCGATTGCTGAAGGGCTGGCCTGGCGTATCGTGCAGGGCGATGTGCCGGAAGTGATGGCCGATTGCACCCTCTACTCGCTGGATATCGGTTCTCTGCTGGCGGGCACCAAATACCGCGGCGATTTTGAAAAACGGTTTAAGGCGTTGCTGAAACAGCTTGAGCAGGATACCAACAGCATCCTGTTTATCGATGAAATCCATACCATTATCGGCGCTGGCGCGGCGTCGGGCGGACAGGTGGATGCGGCAAATCTGATTAAACCGCTGCTTTCCAGCGGCAAGATCCGGGTGATCGGCTCAACGACCTATCAGGAATTCAGCAATATTTTTGAGAAAGACCGCGCATTAGCGCGTCGTTTCCAGAAAATTGATATTACCGAGCCTTCGGTGGAAGAGACGGTGCAAATTATCAACGGCTTGAAACCTAAGTACGAAGCGCACCACGACGTGCGTTATACCGCGAAAGCGGTGCGTGCGGCGGTCGAGCTGGCGGTAAAATATATCAATGACCGCCATCTGCCGGATAAAGCCATTGACGTGATTGACGAAGCGGGCGCGCGGGCGCGTCTGATGCCGGTGAGCAAACGTAAGAAAACGGTCAACGTGGCGGATATTGAGTCCGTAGTGGCGCGAATTGCGCGAATTCCTGAAAAGAGCGTCTCGCAGAGCGATCGCGATACGCTGAAGAACCTGGGCGATCGTCTGAAAATGCTGGTCTTCGGCCAGGATAACGCGATTGAGGCGCTGACCGAAGCTATTAAGATGAGTCGTGCCGGTCTGGGCCATGAGCATAAACCTGTCGGCTCATTCCTGTTCGCCGGGCCAACTGGCGTAGGGAAAACTGAAGTTACGGTACAGCTTTCAAAAGCGCTGGGTATTGAGCTGTTGCGCTTCGATATGTCCGAATATATGGAGCGTCATACGGTGAGCCGTTTGATCGGCGCGCCTCCGGGATACGTCGGTTTTGACCAGGGCGGGCTGCTGACGGATGCGGTGATTAAGCATCCTCATGCGGTGCTGTTGCTGGATGAGATCGAAAAAGCGCACCCGGATGTCTTTAACCTGCTGCTGCAGGTGATGGATAACGGTACGCTGACCGATAACAACGGTCGTAAGGCGGATTTCCGCAACGTGGTGCTGGTGATGACCACCAACGCCGGCGTGCGAGAAACCGAACGTAAATCTATTGGTCTTATTCATCAGGACAACAGTACCGATGCGATGGGCGAGATCAAGAAAGTGTTTACGCCGGAGTTCCGTAACCGTCTCGACAATATTATTTGGTTCGATCATCTGTCTGGCGAGGTGATTCATCAGGTTGTCGATAAGTTTATCGTCGAGTTGCAGGCTCAGTTGGATCAGAAAGGCGTCTCCCTGGAGGTCAGTCAGGAAGCGCGCGACTGGCTGGCGGAAAAGGGCTATGACCGGGCGATGGGGGCACGACCGATGGCGCGTGTGATTCAGGACAACCTGAAAAAACCGCTGGCCAATGAGTTGCTGTTTGGATCGCTGGTTGACGGCGGACAGGTCACCGTCGCGCTGGATAAAGAGAAAAATGCATTGACGTATGGCTTCCAGAGTGCGCAAAAGCACAAGCCGGAAGCCGCGCATTAATCTTCGTTTCACTGCCGTACAAACCGGGCCTTAGCGCCCGGTTTTTTTATGCCGGCTAATAGTTATCCTGATGGCGTTGTGCTCGCGGTAGGCGGATAAGGCGCTTGTAAATTGCGTCATCATCCGGTAATCGACGGGGGGGTAATGCGAAAAAAAAGCCCGTACTTTCGTACGAGCTCTTTCTTGAATATGGCGGTGAGGGGGGGATTGACTCGCTTTGCTCGCCCCTTCGGGGCAGCCCGTTCGCTGTGCGCCCGGTCTGTCCAACTGGCTGCGCCAGTTGTCGAACCCCGGTCGGTGGTTCTCATCCCCCCTTAGTTTGGGGGATACATATAAGCAAAAAGCCCGTACTTCTGTACAGGCTCTCAACTTAAATATGGCGGTGAGGGGGGGATTCGAACCCCCGATACGTTGCCGTATACACACTTTCCAGGCGTGCTCCTTCAGCCACTCGGACACCTCACCA
>NZ_JBKFPH010000011.1:0-142546 GCF_046567715.1 Salmonella sp. 741265116_PST
CGGTTGCCAGTTACATGCCGGAACCGTTCGCCGCTGGTTGCCGTCTGCGGGGCTTGTGTGGCGCAGGGCCGCGCCAACCCTGCGTATCCGTGACCCGCATAAAGATGAAAAGATGGCGGCAATCCACAAAGCGCTGGACGAATGCAGCGCAGAGCATCCGGTATTTTATGAAGATGAGGTGGATATCCATCTTAATCCCAAAATCGGTGCGGACTGGCAGCCACGCGGGCAGCAAAAACGCGTGGTGACGCCGGGACAGAATGAAAAATATTATCTGGCTGGCGCACTGCACAGCGGAACAGGTAAGGTCAGCTACGTGGGTGGAAACAGTAAAAGTTCAGTGTTGTTTATCAGTCTGTTAAAGCATCTGAAGGAGACGTACCGACGGGCAAAAACAATAACGCTCATCGTGGACAACTACATTATCCACAAAAGCCGTGAAACACAGCGCTGGCTGAAGGAGAACCCGAAGTTCAGGGTCGTTTATCAGCCGGTTTACTCGCCATGGGTGAATCATGTGGAACGGCTATGGCAGGCACTTCACGACACAATAACGCGCAATCATCAGTGCCATTCGATGTGGAAACTGTTAAGAAAAGTTCATCATTTTATGGAAACGGCCAGCCCATTTCCCGGAGGCAATCATGGGCTGGCAAAAGTGTAGCGGTATTTGGCACAGCTATTTAGGCCGTAAAGTCGGCGCCTCTACCGGCACGAATATGTGGGGAGCTCTGCAGCTTGCGGCCCGGATGCGCGAGGCTGGAGAAACCGGCGCTATCGTGACGTTATTGTGCGATAGCGGCGATCGCTATCTGGATACCTATTACCATCCGGCCTGGGTTAGCGACCATATCGGCGATTTGACGCCGTGGTCAGCGGCCATCGCAAAATTACTTACCGGCGACTAGAAACCCCAAAAAAAAAGCCAGACTGAATGTCTGGCTTGCTGGAAGAGATCTCTCATTCGGGGGAATAAGGTAGATGCGGATTGTCCAGCCAATGCGTCAAAAAGTGTGATACCGCTTGATTACCACAATGTCCGATAACCGAAAGGTGTGGCAGCGCGGCGATAAGCTGCGGCATGGCATTGCCCATAATGAGCCCCCGCCCGACGCTGCCCAGCATTTCCCGATCGTTCATCGCGTCGCCAAATGCCATGCAATCTGCCAGTGAAAGCCCTAAATGGTTGCTCAATACCGCCAGCGCCGATCCTTTATTGCACCCCAGCGGTAGCACTTCCAGGCAGTCGACGGCAGAGAAACAGAGGTGCGCGCGTTCTTCCAGCGCCTCATTGAGCTGAATGCGCAAACGGATCAGATCGTCATGATCGCCGCAAAAACAGATCTTCGTCACCTGATGGGCCGGAATGCTTTTTATATCGATAACCTGATAACGAAAGCCGCTGTAGACGTGCGCCTGGAGTAGCGCAGGGATCTCCTGGCCTGTAAACCAGCCGTTGTCATTAAACACATGCATACTGGCTTGGGTATCCCAGGCATGGTGCATCACCGTATCGGCAACCTGAGGATCGAGATCCTGACGATGCAACACGTCGCCTTCCAGCGAGTGAATTCGCGTCCCGTTACCGGTAATAAGATAAGCATCCAGTGAAAGCGTCCCCAGAATATGCCGCATTTCCAGCACATGACGACCCGTAGCGAATGTCAGGGTGATATCGCGTTCGCGCAGACGCGCCAGCGTGGCGATCGTTTCTCTACCCAAATGGTGATCGGGCATTAATAACGTGCCATCCATATCAAATGCTGCCAGACGGGCCATCTCTTTCTCCACACTGTGACGCGGTTAACTTGTTGTTCAGTATTACCTGAGATATACGGAAGTAATAGTGAACAGATAAAAGGAAGTGTTCCGGGTTTCTATGAGGCTACTGAATCGGCTTAATCAATATCAACGTCTCTGGCAGCCTTCCGCCGGGGAAACGCAGCATGTCACCGTTAGCGAACTGGCCGAACGCTGTTTTTGTAGCGAGCGCCATCTGCGAACGCTGCTGCGTCAGGCCCAGCAGGCGGGTTGGCTAAGATGGGAGGCGCAGTCCGGGCGCGGGAAACGTGGACGACTCCAGTTTCTGGTCACGCCGGAATCGCTCCGCACCGCCATGATGGAACAGGCGCTGGAAAAAGGGCAGCAGCTCAACGTACTGGAACTGGCGCAACTGGCGCCTGGCGAGTTACGGGCGATGCTCCAGCCTTTTATGGGCGGCCAATGGCAAAACGATACGCCGACATTGCGTATTCCCTACTATCGTCCGCTTGATCCGCTGCAACCGGGTTTCCTGCCAGGACGCGCGGAACAGCATCTCGCAGGGCAAGTTTTTTCCGGGTTAACGCGCTTCGACCGCGACAGTCAATATCCTTGCGGGGATTTGGCGCATCACTGGGAGGTTTCCGCCGACGGTTTACGCTGGGATTTTTATATTCGCTCCACGCTGCACTGGCATAATGGCGATGCGGTGGATACCGCGCAGCTACACGAACGCCTGGAAAGGCTGCTTACCCTACCCACGCTAAGCAAATTGTTTATTAGCGTCGCACGGATCGAAGTAACGCATCCTCAGTGCCTGACCTTTCTCCTTCACCGACCTGATTACTGGCTGGCGCATCGTCTGGCGAGCTATTGTAGCGGTCTGGCGCATCCTGACCTGCCGCTTATCGGCACCGGTCCTTTTCGCCTGGCGTTGTTCACGCCGGAACTGGTGCGTCTGGAAAGTCATGATCATTACCACCTCAGCCATCCGCTGCTGAAAGCGATTGAATTCTGGATCACCCCGCAACTGTTTGCCCAGGATCTGGGCACCAGTTGCCGCCATCCGGTGCAGATTGCCATCGGCAAACCGGAAGAGCTGGCGACGCTGAGTCAGGTAAGTAGTGGTATCAGTCTTGGCTTTTGTTATTTAACCCTCAAAAAGGGCTCACGGCTCAACGTACAGCAGGCGCGGCGTCTGATGCATATTATCCATCATACTTCGCTGCTGAAAACCTTGCCAGTAGATGAGAACTTGATTACGCCAAGTCAGGGGCTGCTACCCGGCTGGACAATCCCACAATGGCAGGATGTTGATGAAACGCCATTACCGAAAAAACTTACCCTGGCGTACCACCTTCCCGTAGAGCTGCATACGATGGCGGAACAGCTTCGACATTACCTGGCGACGCTCGGCTGTGAGTTAACGTTGATTTTTCATAATGCCAAAAACTGGGATAACTGCCCTGCGTTGGCGCAAGCGGATCTGATGATGGGCGACAGGCTGATCGGCGAAGCGCCGGAATATACGCTGGAGCAGTGGCTACGTTGCGATCAGATCTGGCCGCATGTCCTGGACGCGCCTGCGTTTTCCCATCTGCAGGCTACGCTTGACGCTCTGCAAATTCAGTCCAATGAAAAGGATCGCCGCGCCGCGCTACAACAAGTTTTTGCCAACCTGATGGATGACGCCACACTTACGCCGCTGTTTAATTATCACTATCGCATCAGCGCCCCACCGGGCGTTAACGGCGTTCGACTCACCCCTCGCGGCTGGTTTGAATTTAGCGAAGCCTGGCTTCCGCCGCCTTCGCCGTGAAGGAGCTGGTCGGGATTATCCGTACGCGTTACCATATTGGTTTACGTCATTGATCAGGATAACTATGAAACGCGCCGTTGTTGTATTTAGTGGAGGTCAGGACTCCACCACTTGTCTGGCGCAAGCGCGGCATCAGTATGATGAAGTGCATTGTGTCACGTTTGATTATGGTCAGCGCCACCGCGCAGAGATTGATGTCGCGCGCGCACTGGCGTTAAAACTTGGCGCACGCGCGCATAAAGTGCTGGATGTCACTTTGCTGAACGAACTGGCGGTCAGTAGCCTGACGCGGGATAGCATTCCGGTGCCGGACTATGAACCGAACGCGGACGGTATCCCCAATACTTTCGTACCGGGACGCAATATTCTCTTTCTGACGCTGGCGGCGATTTACGCTTATCAGGTCAAAGCCGAAGCGGTGATCACCGGCGTTTGCGAGACCGATTTTTCCGGCTACCCAGACTGTCGCGATGAGTTCGTCAAAGCGCTGAATCACGCGGTGAATCTGGGCATGGCGAAAGATATCCGTTTCGAAACGCCCTTAATGTGGATTGATAAAGCTGAAACCTGGGCGCTGGCCGATTATTGGGGTCAACTGGATTTGGTTCGCGAGGAGACGCTGACCTGCTATAACGGCATTAAAGGCGATGGCTGTGGTCATTGCGCGGCCTGTAATCTGCGCGCTAACGGCCTGAATCATTATCTGTCGAATAAAGCGGCGGTGATGGCGGCAATGAAGCAAAAAACCGGGTTAATGTGATTGTTTTGCCGGATGGCGATATTCACCATGGTCAATATCGCCAGGCCGGACAAGTTCAACGCCATCAGACAGCGAGGCGTTATTGCACCATCTGTTCCAGCTTTTCACGCAATTCGCCTTCCAGCGGCAGCGCTTTTTGCGTTTTTAAATCAATACAAACAAACGTGATGAGCGCATCGGCCACCACCTGCCCTTCTGGCTCCAGCGTAATCGTCTGGCTTAATACGCCGCTTTTACCGTTAAGCTGTTGTACCTGGCTGGTCACGGTCAGTAGATCGCTCAATACCGCCGGGCGACGGTAATTTATATTGATGTTTACCACCACAAAGGCAATATTGCGGGCCGTCATCCACTGAAAGCTGTCGCTGTTTTCCAGCCCATCCCAACGGGCCTCTTCCAGAAACTCCAGATAGCGGGCATTATTAACATGTTGATAAACATCAAGATGATATCCACGAACTTTGATTTGTGTTTGCATAGCGCAATAACCTTACGTTGTTGTTATAAGTAAACGACAAGTACAGAGGTCATAACTGGTATGACCTCTACAGTCTGGCAAATTTTGGCCACTGTGCAAGTGATTACAATGTTAAAACTGCCAGATTACGCTCCACCAGCGCGCTTCCCATTCCCGGCACCTGCTTTAAATCATCCACCGTTTTAAAAGGACCATACTCCTCCCGATAGCTCACAATAGCCTGCGCTTTTTTCAGCCCAACGCCGTTCATCACCCGCGCCAGATCCTCCGCAGACGCGGTATTAATGCTCACCCTGGTACCTTCATCATCGCTGGCTTTAGCAGGTAATGCCGCTTTGGCGGAGGATGAAGAAGGCGTATCCGCTTTTGTTTCCACCGCTGCATTTTTTGCGACAGGCGTCGCCGCCAGCGCGCTATGGGCCATGCCCGCGCAGGTTAAAGAAAGTGTAATAAGCAGTGCTTTAATTCCGTGTTTCATACTGTTTTCTCCTTGTTTGTTAACAGTGCAGCCACGATAGCGGGGTGGAGAAAAACGAACAAACGGCAATTCTCAGAAATGGAAAAGGCCGCGAAAGCGGCCTTTGTGGGATACAACGTTTTGCAATTTTTTGCGAAGCGCCTCGACGATTACTGCTGTTCCAGAGCGTCGCCGATTTTGATTTTCGCCTCTTTACGCAGATTGCTCATCAGCGCCTCAAAGACAATTTGCGCATTGTTCTGCGTGATGCCCTGCACCATCGCTTTTTTCTGCGCTTCCGGCATGGCGCCCGCTTTCACCTCGTCAAACGCCAGCAGAACGACGTTACCCTGCATATCGTTCGCCACGCCATAAACTGGCTTATCTTTCGTCGGAAGGCTTAACGCAAAGGCCGCCTGACTCACCGGATCCTGACTGGTACGACTTAACGTTTTAGGCTCGCCAAAACTCAGACCCGCCGCTTTCATCGCTTCCGCGCCTTTGCCCGCTTTCAGCTCGACCAGCAGTTTTTCCGCATCCAGCTTCGCCTGTTGTTCCGCTTTGTTATGCTTCACCAGGGCAGTGACCTGTTCTTTCACTTCTGCCAACGGCTTCACGGCTTCAGGTTTATGTTCGCTCACGCGCACAACAAAAGCCCGGTCGCCATCTACGGTGATAATGTCTGAATTCGGCCCCGGCGTACCATTTTCGCCCACCAGACCGCCATTAAAGATAGCATCGGCTACCGGTTTGAAGTTCAGCTCTTCCGGTAAGGTGTCATGACTAAACCAGCCGGTTTCAACCGTTTTTACGCCAGCGACCTGTTCAGCGCCTGTTAACGACTCATTGTCGTTGCTTGCCGCATCGCTCACTTTCTGCTGCAACGCATAGTAAGCATCCAGCGCTTTTTCTTGTTTCACTTTCGCGGCAATGTCGTCGCGAACCTCGCTTAACGGTTTCACTTTGGCAGGCTGAACATCATCCAGACGCGCCACCAGAAAACCGACAGACGACTTAATCACGCCAGATATCTGGCCTTTTTCTTTTAACCCGGCGTTTTTCAGTTCCGGCACCGTGGCAGACTCTTCCAGCCAGCCCATATCGCCGCCATTACGCGCAGAGATGATATCGGTAGATTTCTCTTTCGCCAGCGTGGCGAAATCTTCGCCCTTGTTCAGCGCATCCAGTACCGCTTTCGCATCATCTTCCGTTTTGGTCTGAATAATGCTGTAACGAATGCGCTCCGGCTGAGTAAACTGATCTACATGCTGGTCATAATAGGCCTGAATATCCGCATCGCTGACCGGTGCCTGCATCGTCGCAGCATCCAGCTTGATATAGCTTACGCGGAACTGTTCCGGCGTCATAAAGCGGGCTTTATTCTGATCGTAGTAGCTGGACACTTCCTGATCGGTCACCTGCTGCTTCGCCGCCAGCGCGTTGACATCAATAACGGCTTCACGCACCACGCGCTGTTGAGAGACTAATGCCGCCAGTTCGTCGGTTTCCCCTTTCAGCATAAAATCAGTGCCGGCCACGCCGTTGATCAGTTGCTGAGTGGTAAGCTGGTTACGCAGCGCCTGAGCGTACTGATCGGCCGTCATTCCCATCTGATTCACAATCGCGTTATAGCGGTTGTTGTCAAACTTACCGTCCACCTGAAAAGCGGGAGTGGCGAAAATCGCCTGCTTTACCTGCTCATCGCTGATGCCCAGTTTCAGTTCGCGGGAATATTGATCCAACAGCGCTTCATCTATCAGACGATTCAGCACCTGCTGGCGCAGGCTTTTCATATAACCTTCGTTGGCCGCCAGTTCAGAATACCTGTCGCCCAACTGCTGCTGCATACGGTTACGTTCGTTATTAAACGCATTCTCAAACTGTGCCCGGCTGATTTCCTGGCCATTCACTTTTGCGGCGTAGTTATTGCTTCCGCCAATCAGGTAACCACTAACGCCGGTCAAAATGAACGACACGATAATGATAACGAAAATAATCTTGAGCACGAGACTGTTTGCAGCCGTGCGTAAGCTGTCCATCATGGTGTAACCACACTCCGCTGTAGGTGACTTTACACTTTATCTTTCAGGCAGCTTCTCTGCTGGCAACCGAGTGATTCGCTCAGTTGCCGCGTCGACGCAACCTGAATGATTTGCGTATAGAGACTTCACGCGCATCGCATTTTCTGAACGCGGCGCGCAAAAGCCTATTGTGACAAGAAACGAGGGCAATTGTCAGCCCGCAACGCACAGAAAGTCCCGAATCGTCAATAAAAAAGGCACATCAGTTGATGCGCCCTTGTACTTTTTCACATCCCCCAAGGGGATCACGCTTAGTTTACCGCGTCTTTCAGCGCTTTACCTGCACGGAAACTCGGCACTTTGGCAGCGGCGATGGTGATCTCTTTACCTGTTTGCGGGTTGCGACCAGTACGGGCAGCACGCTCTTTAACAGCGAAAGTACCAAAGCCTACCAGTGCAACGTCATCCCCTTCTTTCAGAGATTCGGTAACAGAAGCAATAATCGCATCTAACGCACGTCCAGCCGCAGCCTTAGAGATATCAGCCCCTGCAGCAATTTTTTCGATCAGTTGAGATTTATTCACTCTTCTCTTCCTCTTTATAATTTATATCGCACCTGAATCCTTCGAAGTACGACCGCGCAGCAGTTATATCAGGCCTGCCACGCCCTTACAACACCCGTTAATGGTGGCAGACCCAATCAACCATCTAAATTAGCTATACAAAAAAAAGCTGGCAAGTCCGAAATAGCCTGCCAGCCCTGTTTTTATTAGCGCTATTTGCGCGGGGTCACTATTTTGCGGTTACAACCTGCATTCCAGACGGTTCGTTTTGCAGAGCAAGCGTCAGAACTTCCTCAATGCGCTTCACAGGATGAATATCCAGATCGGCAATCACGTTGTCCGGAATTTCCTCCAGGTCACGTTTATTCTCGAATGGAATTAAGACCGTTTTAATCCCGCCGCGATGCGCCGCCAACAGTTTTTCTTTCAGGCCGCCGATCGGCAACACCTGACCACGCAGGGTGATCTCACCGGTCATTGCCACATCTGCGCGCACCGGATTACCGGTCAGGCAGGAAACCAGCGCGGTACACATCGCGATACCGGCGCTTGGACCATCTTTCGGCGTTGCGCCTTCCGGCACGTGAACGTGGATATCGCGTTTTTCGTAAAAGTCCGGATTAATACCCAGTTTTTCCGCGCGCGCGCGCACCACGGTCAGCGCCGCCTGAATAGACTCCTGCATCACTTCACCGAGCGAGCCGGTGTAGGTCAACTTGCCTTTGCCCGGTACGCAGGCGGTTTCGATGGTCAACAGATCGCCGCCCACTTCCGTCCACGCCAGCCCCGTCACCTGACCTACGCGGTTTTCGCTATCCGCGCGGCCATAATCAAAGCGCTGCACACCGAGGTAGTCGTGCAGATTATCGCCGTTAATTTCGATATGTTTTAACGACTTATCGAGCAACAGTTGTTTAACCGCTTTGCGGCACAGTTTGGAGATTTCACGCTCCAGGCTACGTACACCCGCTTCACGCGTGTAATAGCGGATAATACCGATAATTGCGCTATCGTCGACCGTCAGTTCGCCTTTCTTCAGCGCGTTACGCTCGATCTGCTTCGGCAGCAGGTGACGTTTAGCAATATTCAGCTTCTCGTCTTCGGTATAACCGGACAGACGGATTACTTCCATACGATCCAGCAGCGGCGCCGGAATGTTCATGGAGTTGGAGGTGGCGACGAACATCACATCGCTGAGATCGTAATCCACTTCCAGGTAATGATCGCTGAACGCCACGTTCTGCTCTGGATCCAGCACTTCCAGCAGTGCGGAAGCCGGATCGCCGCGCATGTCCGAGGACATTTTGTCGATCTCATCGAGCAGGAACAGTGGGTTTTTAACCCCCACTTTGGCCATTTTTTGGATCAGTTTACCCGGCATAGAGCCAATGTAAGTCCGGCGATGACCGCGGATTTCCGCTTCATCACGCACGCCGCCCAGCGCCATACGGATGTATTTACGCCCTGTTGCTTTAGCGATGGACTGGCCCAACGAGGTTTTACCTACCCCCGGCGGTCCCACCAGACACAGGATCGGCCCCTTGATTTTATTTACACGGCTTTGTACCGCGAGATACTCAAGGATGCGGTCTTTCACGCGCTCCAGACCATAATGGTCAGTATCGAGGATTTCCTGCGCCTGACGCAGGTCTTTTTTGACCTTGCTACGCGCATTCCACGGCACCTGCACCATCCAGTCGATGTAGCCGCGCACCACGGTCGCTTCCGCCGACATCGGAGACATCATTTTCAGCTTCTGCAGTTCCGCTTCCGCTTTCTCTTTCGCCTCTTTCGGCATTTTCGCCGCGTCGATTTTACGCTTCAGCGCTTCGTTTTCGTCCGGCGCGTCGTCCATCTCGCCAAGTTCTTTCTGAATCGCTTTCATTTGCTCGTTCAGATAGTACTCGCGCTGGGATTTCTCCATCTGCTTTTTCACGCGGTTGCGAATGCGTTTCTCAACCTGCAGCAGATCGATTTCAGATTCCATCATCGCCATCAGATATTCCAGACGTTCGTTAACGTCGGACATCTCCAGTACGGACTGTTTATCCGCCAGTTTCAGCGGCATATGCGCGGCGATGGTGTCAGCCAGACGTGCGGGGTCGTCAATGCTATTGAGTGACGTCAGCACTTCCGGCGGAATTTTTTTGTTCAGCTTGATGTAGCCTTCGAACTGGCTGATAGCGGTACGCACCAGCACTTCTTGTTCTCGCTCATCAATGGCTGGCGAATCAAGGTACTCCGCCTTTGCGGAGAAATGTTCGCCGTTGTCAGACAGCGCAGAAATACGCGCACGCTGTAACCCCTCGACCAGCACTTTTACGGTGCCGTCAGGCAGTTTCAACATCTGCAAAATAGAGGCCACGGTCCCGACGGTGAAAAGATCGTTTACACCCGGCTCATCCGTTGATGCTTCCTTCTGGGCGACTAGCATGATTTTTTTATCATGGTCCATAGCCGCTTCCAGACAACGGATAGATTTTTCCCGCCCTACAAATAAGGGTATGACCATGTGCGGATAAACCACCACATCGCGCAACGGCAATACGGGGATTTCAATGCGTTCAGAACGCTCAGGATTCATAGAGCTCTCTCTTAGTTTAGTGTCCGCCAGGTAATCAGATAGTATAGCTGTGCTCCATACCACCTATAACATGTACGTCAGTATATGGGGATGTTTCCCACACATTCAACGGCGTGTTTACAGGAAAAACGAAAGGGGAGATAAAATCCCCCCTTTTTTGGCTAACTGATTGTATGAATGTTTAATTATTCGCCAGAAGCCTGCGCTTCCGGTTTGCCGTAAATCAGCAACGGCTTACTCTGACCGGCAATAACGGACTCGTCGATCACCACTTTTTCGACGTCTTCCATAGATGGCAAATCGTACATGGTATCCAGCAGCGCCGCTTCGACGATAGAACGCAGACCACGGGCGCCGGTTTTACGCGCCATTGCTTTCCTGGCGATAGCGTCCAGCGCTTCGTCACGGAATTCCAGATCGACACCTTCCAGGTTAAACAGCGCCTGATACTGCTTGGTCAGCGCATTTTTCGGCTCTTTCAGGATTTGAATAAGCGCTTCTTCGCTGAGTTCGTTCAGCGTCGCCACCACTGGCAGACGACCGATAAACTCAGGAATCAGACCAAATTTGATCAAATCTTCCGGTTCAACCTGCGACAACAACTCGCCTTCGCTGGCTTTGTCGGATTTCGCTTTCACCGTCGCGCCAAAACCAATGCCGGAGCCGGTTTCAACACGGTTAGCGATCACTTTATCCAGACCGGCAAACGCGCCGCCGCAGATAAACAGAATCTTAGAGGTATCTACCTGTAAGAACTCCTGCTGCGGATGTTTGCGACCGCCCTGCGGTGGAACCGCGGCGACGGTGCCTTCGATCAGTTTCAGCAACGCCTGCTGTACGCCTTCGCCGGAAACGTCGCGGGTAATGGACGGATTGTCTGATTTACGCGAAATCTTATCGATTTCATCAATGTAGACAATCCCACGCTGCGCTTTTTGCACGTCGTAGTCGCATTTCTGCAACAGTTTCTGAATGATATTCTCGACGTCTTCACCCACGTAACCCGCTTCGGTCAGCGTGGTCGCATCCGCCATAGTGAACGGCACATCCAGCAAGCGCGCCAGCGTTTCCGCCAGCAGCGTTTTACCGGAACCGGTCGGTCCAATCAGCAGAATGTTGCTTTTGCCTAACTCGACGCCATTGCTGGTATCGCCGTTACGCAGACGCTTGTAGTGGTTATAGACCGCCACCGCCAGCACTTTTTTCGCCTGCTCCTGGCCGATAACGTAATCGTCCAGGTGAGTACGAATTTCATGCGGCGTCGGCAGCGCACTACGTTCACGGTGCGGAGCAACTTCTTTAATTTCTTCGCGAATAATGTCGTTACATAAATCGACGCATTCGTCGCAGATATACACGGATGGACCGGCAATCAGCTTGCGCACTTCATGCTGGCTTTTGCCGCAAAAAGAGCAGTACAACAATTTGCCCGAGCCATCTTTGCGTTTATCTGTCATGAGTCAAAACCTCTTCTTTGTTCTTTGTGCCGCACACGACGACGCAAATGCCATTCTCAGGCGCAAGCCGCTAATCAGCGTTGTGCCGCCCTTCATTAGTATATACACAAAATCATTCGAGCTACATCAAGGCGGCAACTCAGCGACTCCACAGCGCTTACATAAGTAAGTCACCGGGAGGCGCGCTGGCAGCCAACACCGAGGTAGCGTGAAGGATGAAGTGTATAGCGGCACACTTGCGTCCAGGGCATCAATTACGATGGGTCAAAATTGAGTCAACCAAACCGTACTCTACCGCTTCAGGCGCGGAGAGGAAGCGATCGCGCTCAGTATCACGTTCAATCTGCTCAAGAGATTGACCCGTATGGTGCGCCATAAGTTCATTCATGCGCCCTTTTACTTTCAGAATTTCGCGGGCGTGAATTTCAATATCCGTCGCCTGGCCCTGGTAACCGCCCAGCGGCTGGTGGATCATGACGCGAGAGTTCGGCAAGCAGAAACGTTTGCCTTTCGCCCCGGCAGTCAGCAGAAACGCCCCCATAGAGGCCGCCTGTCCCATACAAATGGTGCTGACGTCTGGCTTAATAAACTGCATGGTGTCATAGATGGACATCCCCGCAGTAATTACGCCGCCAGGAGAATTAATGTACAGATAGATATCTTTTTCCGGGTTTTCCGCTTCCAGGAACAGCATCTGCGCCACGATCAAGTTAGCCATATGGTCTTCGACCTGGCCGGTCAGAAATATGACGCGTTCCTTAAGTAGACGAGAATAGATATCAAAAGAGCGCTCACCGCGTGAGGTCTGTTCAATGACCATCGGCACCAGCGCCATATGAGGGGCCAAATTATCTCGTTCTCCGCTGTATGACATTTCCGTCTCCTGGATAAAAATTGAAAAAATCTGCTGTACTGATTGTAACCTGATGGACGGATTATCAGCCAGTCCCTCTGTAATGGGTACGGCATCGCCATAATTCAAGCATAACAATCTTTTGCTCTAACGCTAACACTGAAACGCGGTTTTCGCACCCTTACCATGCAAAATGCGTGACAAAAAAAACCCGTCACTGAAAGGTGACGGGTTTTTGTGCAAATTTCGTGCTTTTAACGCGAAAAATTACGCCTGCTGGTTCATCAGCTCATTGAAGGAAGTGGCTTTTTCAGACACTTTCGCTTTTGCCAGAACCGCTTCAACAGCCTGTTCTTCCAGAGCGACGTTACGCATATTGTCCATCAGCTCTTTATTTTTGCTGTAGAACTCAATCACTTCTTGCGGATCTTCGTAAGCAGACGCCATCTCTTCGATCAGGCCTTTAACGCGTTCTTCGTCCGCTTTCAGCTCGTTGGTACGAATGACTTCGCCGAGCAGCAGACCGACAACTACACGACGCTTAGCCTGTTCTTCGAACAGTTCGCGCGGCAGCTCCAGAGCCTGTTTCTCGTTACCACCAAAACGCTGCGCAGCCTGACGACGCAGAACGTCGATTTCGCTGTCGATCAGCGCAGCCGGTACGTCGATGTCGTTAGCTTTTACCAGACCTTCGATCGCCTGAGACTTAACGCGGTTACGCACCGCACCTTTCAGCTCGCGTTCCATGTTTTTACGTACTTCAGCGCGCAGACCGGCTACGGAACCATCTTCAACGCCGAAACGTTTGATGAATTCTTCGGTCAGTTCCGGCAGTTCGCGTTCTTCAACTTTCTTCAGGTTGATAACGAACTTAGCCGCTTTACCTTTCAGGTTTTCAGCGTGGTACTCTTCCGGGAAAGTCACATCGATAGTGAACTCTTCGCCAGATTTGTGGCCTTTAACGCCGTCTTCAAAGCCCGGAATCATACGACCCTGGCCCATCGCCAGAACGAAATCGGTCGCTTTGCCGCCTTCGAACTCTTCGCCGTCTACAGAGCCGGTGAAGTCGATGGTCACGCGGTCTTCCGCATCGGCAGCGCCGTCTTTTTCTTTCCAGGTCGCCTGCTGCTTACGCAGGGTGTCCAGCATCACATCAACGTCAGCGTCGGTGACTTCAACAACCGGTTTTTCAACTTCGATGGACTCGAGGCCGGTCAGCTCAACTTCCGGATAGACTTCAAACTCGACGGAGTAAGTGAAGTCTTCACCCACTTTGTATTCGCCCGGAACATAGTTCGGCGCGCCTGCCGGGTTAATTTTTTCTTTGATGATCGCGTCAACGAAGTTGCGGCTCATCAGATCGCCCAGCACGTCCTGGCGAACAGAAGCGCCATAACGCTGAGCGACGATATTCATCGGTACTTTGCCTTTACGGAAGCCGTCAATACGTACTTTTTTCGCTACGTTGACCAGCTCGCTTTTTACAGCGGTCTCGATGCTGTCAGCAGCGATTGTAATCGTTACACGGCGGCCAAGGCCCTGAGTGGTTTCAACTGAAACTTGCATCTTGTTACCTCAAAAAATCACAGTGCTCGGTCAACTCTACTCCGCAAGCACGTGCTATTTGCTTCGCGGAACCGGGATGTTCTCATAATCAATCACATTCCCTGTCGTCAGAATCATCCCGAAGACGTTCATATATAAGACGGCGCATTATAGCGGCATCACTTTTGTGAGTCGAGAACGGTGATTGTGCGATGCTGCGGCGGTTTTCACAATTCTCGGCTAATTTTTGTCTGAATACTGTACGACACGCTCAAAATTCAGACAAAACAAAACGGCCCGCAGGCCGTTTTCACATAATTCTGTAGCAACATACTGGAAAAGCGGAGGTAGTTGCAAATCCGTTTTGCTACGCGATGCTTCCCGCGCCGCGACAAGGAGGCGACGCGAAGATAGTATCCTGCAACCCTTCCCACTCTTTGAGGGTATAAGTATGCAGTGCCAGCGCATGTACGGTTGTGGAGAGTTCCGCCGTTAACGTACCGTAAATCATCCGATGACGATTAAGAAAACGTTCGCCTGTAAAGCGATCGCTCACCAACACGACCTTAAAATGGCTTTCCGATCCTGCAGGAACATTGTGACGATAGCTTTCATCCACAACTTCGAGAAACACGGGGTCGAACGCTGTCCTTAATTTTTCTTCTATTTGCTCACGTATCATCATGAAAATCTCCTCCGACAACGCTGTGATGTCACCCATCCCTTTAAATACTAGCCGCTTTTACCGTTTCCATTACAGCATGACAACAAAAATTTAGCTTTCGTCTGATTATTTCAGCCAAACGTATGAAGTTTACTGCCTTAATCATTCTTTTAGCGCTCAAAATCCCCGCTTGCGCCGTTATCAATAACAAATCGGACATTGCGACGAATTTACCTGCGTTGACCACTTCCCCTCGCCGTTAGCGGTGTTATGATGGCGGGAATTTTTACCTATCACGTTTTAAGCGCCATTGAGAGCCTGAATATGTTAAAAAAACTTCTCTTTCCGTTAGTCGCTCTGTTTATGCTGGCAGGATGCGCCACACCGCCGACGACCATTGACGTCGCGCCGAAGATCACCTTGCCACAGCAGGACCCAAGCCTGATGGGCGTCACCGTTAGCATTACCGGCGCGGACCAACGCCAGGATCAGGCGTTAGCGAAAGTCACGCGTAACAACCAGTTGGTAACGTTAACCGCCTCCCGCGATTTACGCTTCCTGTTACAAGAAGTTCTGGAAAAACAGATGACGGCGCGGGGCTATATGATCGGGCCTAACGGCGCGGTTAATCTGCAGATTATTGTTAACCAACTGTATGCAGATGTTTCCCAGGGTAGCGTGCGCTACAACATCGCGACCAAAGCAGATATCGCGATTATTGCGACCGCGGCAAATGGCAACAAGATGACCAAAAACTATCGCGCCAACTACTCTATTGAAGGGGCGTTCCAGGCCTCTAACCAGAATATTGCCGACGCGGTGAACAGCGTTCTGACCGATACCATCGCTGATATGTCTCAGGACACCAGTATTCACGATTTTATCAAGCAAAACGCCCGTTAATAGCAACAACAAGACCCGGCAGAAGCCGGGTCTGTAGATGCCTATGTCAAGTCAATATTTACGTATTTTCCAGCAACCGCGCTCAGCCATTCTGCTGATATTGGGTTTTGCCTCCGGCCTCCCGCTGGCGCTCACCTCCGGTACGCTACAGGCGTGGATGACCGTCGAGAATATCGATCTTAAAACGATTGGCTTCTTCTCGCTGGTTGGTCAGGCCTATGTGTTTAAGTTTCTCTGGTCCCCGCTGATGGACCGCTACACGCCGCCTTTTTTAGGTCGTCGCCGCGGTTGGTTACTCGCCACGCAACTGTTATTACTGGCGGCGATTGCGGCGATGGGCTTTCTTGAACCCGGTACGCAGCTACGCTGGATGGCGGCGCTGGCGGTGGTGATTGCTTTTTGCTCCGCCTCGCAGGATATCGTGTTCGACGCCTGGAAAACCGATGTTTTACCCGCAGAAGAACGCGGCGCTGGCGCGGCAATCAGCGTGCTTGGCTACCGGTTGGGGATGCTGGTTTCCGGCGGACTGGCGTTATGGCTGGCCGATCGCTGGCTCGGCTGGCAGGGCATGTACTGGCTAATGGCGGCATTGCTGCTTCCCTGCATTATCGCCACCTTACTGGCGCCGGAGCCGACCGAGACCATCCCGTCCCCGAAATCGCTGGAACAGGCCGTCGTCGCGCCGCTACGCGATTTTTTTGGCCGTAATAACGCCTGGCTGATTTTACTGCTCATTGTGCTTTATAAATTAGGTGACGCCTTCGCCATGAGCCTGACCACCACCTTTTTGATTCGCGGCGTCGGCTTTGACGCCGGCGAAGTCGGCGTGGTCAATAAAACGCTGGGCCTGCTGGCAACGATCGTCGGCGCGTTATACGGCGGTATATTAATGCAGCGTCTTTCTCTGTTTCGCGCGCTGCTGATTTTCGGCATTTTGCAAGGCGCGTCCAACGCCGGTTACTGGTTGCTCTCCATTACCGATAAAAACATGTTCAGCATGGGCGCGGCGGTCTTTTTCGAAAATCTGTGCGGCGGGATGGGTACTGCCGCCTTTGTCGCCTTATTAATGACGCTATGTAATAAGTCGTTTTCCGCAACACAGTTTGCCCTACTGTCGGCCCTCTCCGCAGTAGGCCGCGTTTATGTTGGTCCTGTAGCGGGCTGGTTCGTTGAAGCGCACGGCTGGCCGACATTCTACCTCTTCTCAGTTGTCGCCGCCGTTCCCGGGCTGTTACTGTTGCTGGTCTGTCGGCAAACGCTGGAATATAGCTGGCAGAGCGAACGTTTCATTCCCCGCACGCAATACCGTGGCGCCTACAATTTCGCGCTTTCAATCCTGCTCGCGGGCGCCGCTTTGCTGGCGGTCTGGGTACTCCTGCTGACCATGAACGCGGTGGATTACACTAACTTCTTATTCCTGCCCGAATTGCTTGAGACTGCGGTAGCGGTTGCCGTGTGCGGCATTGTCTTTGGCGGGTTGCTGGACTACCTGGCGCTACGAAAAACACGCCTGCTCTAAAACATTATTTGCCGTTGTAATAACGACCCGGAATTATAACGGCTAAATAACCATCAATTGATAAAAAATATATTTGTCTTTTTGTGCGCAACAGAATTTTGGAAATTATTGGTAATTTCTACGCTACCTATTTTCTTTACACGATTCAGCCGATTAAATTTAAATTTCTGCCGTTGATTGTCCTTTTATTGATAATAAATTGTTAAGTAATTGTTTTATTTTTACATTGGTTATACCAATTATCCCTCAACATCCCACTTACAGACCTCATCCGTTATAACGCAAAGTTTCAACAGTGTCTTAAAGTTATTTCGACATACCTGGCAACATATGTGACATGCGCGGCAGAACTTGGTAACACAGAACCAATCATGTTTACAGTAATGTAACCTTACCGTAAAATGCCCCTACACTTTAAACGCCACCAGGTCCCGTGGAATTGAGGTCGTTAAATGAGACTCAGGAAATACAATAAAAGTTTGGGATGGTTGTCATTAATTGCAGGCACTGCATTACTCAGTGGCTGTAATTCTGCGCTGCTGGATCCCAAAGGACAGATTGGACTGGAGCAACGTTCGCTGATACTGACGGCATTTGGCCTGATGTTGATCGTCGTTATTCCTGCCATCTTGATGGCTGTTGGTTTCGCCTGGAAGTATCGCGCGAGTAATAAGGATGCGAAGTATAGCCCGAACTGGTCACACTCCAATAAAGTGGAAGCTGTGGTCTGGACGGTGCCTATCTTGATCATCATTTTCCTTGCCGTACTGACCTGGAAAACCACGCACGCGCTTGAACCAAGCAAGCCGCTGGCGCATGACGAAAAACCGATCACCATCGAAGTGGTTTCCATGGACTGGAAATGGTTCTTCATCTATCCGGAGCAGGGTATCGCCACCGTCAACGAGATCGCCTTCCCGGCGAACACGCCGGTTTATTTCAAAGTGACCTCCAACTCCGTGATGAACTCCTTCTTTATTCCGCGTCTGGGTAGCCAGATTTATGCCATGGCCGGTATGCAAACACGTTTGCATCTGATCGCCAACGAACCCGGAACCTACGATGGCATCTCCGCCAGCTATAGCGGACCGGGCTTCTCTGGTATGAAGTTTAAAGCTATCGCCACCAAAGACCGCGCAGAATTCGACCAATGGGTCGCAAAAGCGAAGCAGTCTCCGAACACCATGAATGATATGGCGGCGTTCGAGAAAGTGGCTATGCCAAGCGAGTACAACAAGGTGGAATATTTCTCCAGCGTGAAACCAGATTTGTTCAAGGACGTTATTAACAAATTCATGGACCACGGTAAGAGCATGGACATGACCCAACCTGAAGGTGAGCACAGCTCGCATGAAGGAATGGAAGGTATGGACATGAGCCACGCGGAATCCGCCAACTCCAAGGGTTGAGGAAGATAAGATGTTCGGAAAATTATCACTGGATGCAGTACCGTTCCATGAACCTATCGTCATGGTAACGATCGCTGCAATTATCGTCGGGGGACTGGCGATACTGGCAGCGATTACTTACTTCGGTAAGTGGACCTACCTATGGAAAGAGTGGTTAACGTCGGTTGACCATAAACGCCTCGGCATCATGTATATCATCGTCGCGATTGTGATGCTGTTACGTGGTTTCGCCGATGCCATCATGATGCGTAGCCAGCAGGCGCTTGCCTCCGCAGGCGAAGCGGGTTTTCTACCGCCGCACCACTACGATCAGATCTTTACCGCTCACGGCGTAATCATGATCTTCTTCGTGGCGATGCCCTTCGTTATCGGTCTCATGAACCTGGTGGTTCCGCTGCAGATCGGCGCGCGCGACGTTGCGTTCCCTTTCCTGAACAACCTGAGCTTCTGGTTCACCGTTGTCGGCGTTATCCTGGTTAACCTCTCGCTGGGCGTGGGTGAATTCGCGCAGACAGGGTGGCTGGCTTATCCGCCGCTATCGGGAATAGAGTACAGTCCCAGCGTCGGGGTCGATTACTGGATATGGGCGTTGCAACTCTCGGGAATTGGTACGACGTTAACCGGTATCAACTTCTTCGTGACGATCCTGAAGATGCGTGCGCCGGGTATGACGATGTTCAAGATGCCGGTCTTTACCTGGGCCTCTTTGTGCGCCAACGTACTGATCATCGCCTCTTTCCCGATTCTGACGGTTACCGTCGCGTTGCTGACCCTGGATCGCTATCTGGGCACCCATTTCTTTACCAACGATATGGGCGGCAACATGATGATGTACATCAACCTGATTTGGGCCTGGGGCCATCCGGAAGTGTACATTCTGATTCTGCCGGTCTTCGGGGTATTCTCCGAAATCGCAGCGACCTTCTCGCGTAAACGTCTGTTCGGCTATACCTCGCTGGTTTGGGCGACCGTCTGTATTACCGTACTGTCGTTTATCGTTTGGCTGCACCACTTCTTCACGATGGGCGCGGGCGCGAACGTTAACGCCTTCTTCGGTATCACCACCATGATTATCGCCATCCCGACCGGGGTGAAGATCTTCAACTGGTTGTTCACCATGTATCAGGGCCGTATCGTCTTCCATTCCGCAATGATGTGGACCATCGGCTTTATCGTGACCTTCTCGGTCGGCGGTATGACCGGCGTTCTGCTGGCGGTACCGGGCGCGGACTTCGTCCTGCACAACAGTCTGTTCCTGATTGCGCACTTCCATAACGTGATCATCGGCGGCGTGGTGTTTGGCTGCTTCGCGGGTATGACCTACTGGTGGCCGAAGGCGTTTGGCTTCAAGCTGAACGAAACCTGGGGTAAACGCGCCTTCTGGTTCTGGATTATCGGTTTCTTTGTAGCCTTTATGCCGCTGTACGTACTGGGCTTCATGGGCATGACCCGTCGCCTCAGCCAGCAAATTGATCCGCAGTTCCATACGATGCTGATGGTTGCCGCCGCCGGCGCCGCGCTGATTGCGCTGGGTATCCTGTGCCAACTGATTCAGATCTTCGTTTCTATTCGCGACCGCGATCAGAACCGCGATCTGACCGGCGACCCATGGGGTGGCCGTACGCTGGAGTGGTCAACCTCGTCTCCGCCGCCGTTCTATAACTTTGCCGTTGTGCCGCACGTTCACGAACGTGACGCCTTCTGGGAAATGAAAGAAAAAGGCGAAGCGTACCAACAGCCTGGACAGTATGAAGAGATTCATATGCCGAAAAATAGCGGTGCCGGTATTGTTATCGCCGCCTTCGCGACGGTATTTGGCTTCGCCATGATCTGGCATATCTGGTGGCTGGCGATAGTGGGTTTCGCAGGCATGATCATCAGCTGGATTGTAAAAAGCTTTGATGAAGATGTGGATTACTACGTGCCGGTCCCGGAAGTCGAAAAACTGGAAAACCAGCATTTCGATGAGATTACTAAGGCAGGGCTGAAAAATGGCAACTGATACTTTAACGCACGCGACTGCCCACGCGCACGAACACGGGCACCATGACGCAGGCCAGAACAAAATCTTCGGATTTTGGGTCTACCTGATGAGCGACTGCATTCTGTTCTCTATTCTGTTTGCTACCTATGCCGTTCTGGTGAACGGCACCGCTGGCGGCCCGACAGGTAAGGATATTTTTGAACTGCCGTTCGTTCTGGTTGAAACCTTCCTGCTGTTATTTAGCTCCATTACCTACGGCATGGCGGCGATCGCCATGCACAAGAACAACAAGAGCCAGGTTATCTCCTGGCTGGCGTTGACCTTCTTGTTCGGTGCCGGATTTATCGGGATGGAACTCTATGAATTCCATCACCTGATTGTTAACGGTATGGGTCCGGATCGCAGCGGCTTCCTGTCTGCGTTCTTCGCGCTGGTCGGCACTCACGGTCTGCACGTCACTTCCGGTTTGATCTGGATGGCGGTGCTGATGGTGCAAGTTGCCCGTCGCGGTCTGACCAGCACTAACCGTACCCGCATCATGTGCCTGAGCCTGTTCTGGCACTTCCTGGATGTGATTTGGATTTGCGTATTCACTGTTGTTTATCTGATGGGGGCGATGTAATGAGTCATTCTACCGAGAGCGGCGGCGCATCCCACGGCAGCGTAAAAACGTACATGACCGGCTTTATCCTGTCGGTCATCCTGACGGTTATTCCATTCTGGATGGTGATGACCGGCGCTGCCTCTCCGGCCGTTATTCTGGGATCTATCCTGGCAATGGCAGTGGTGCAGATTCTGGTGCATCTGGTGTGTTTCCTGCACATGAACACCAAATCTGATGAAGGCTGGAACATGACGGCCTTCATCTTTACCGTGCTGATCATCGCCATCCTGGTTGTGGGCTCCATCTGGATTATGTGGAACCTCAACTACAACATGATGATGCACTAAGAGCGGCGAGTATGATGTTTAAGCAATACCTGCAAGTAACGAAACCAGGCATCATCTTTGGCAACCTGATCTCGGTGATCGGGGGATTTCTGCTGGCCTCAAAGGGCAGCATTGACTATCCCCTGTTCATTTATACGCTGGTCGGGGTGTCACTGGTTGTGGCGTCGGGTTGTGTATTTAACAACTACATCGACAGGGATATCGACAGGAAGATGGAAAGGACCAAGAATCGGGTGCTGGTCAAAGGCCTGATTTCTCCTGGCGTCTCGCTGGTATACGCCACCCTGCTGGGTATTGCTGGCTTTATGCTGCTGTGGTTTGGCGCCAATCCTCTGGCCTGCTGGCTGGGGGTGATGGGCTTCGTGGTCTACGTTGGCGTGTACAGCTTGTACATGAAGCGTCACTCCGTCTACGGAACGCTGATTGGTTCTCTCTCCGGCGCAGCGCCGCCGGTGATTGGCTACTGCGCCGTAACGGGCAACTTTGATAGCGGCGCGGCGATCCTGTTGGCTATTTTCAGCCTCTGGCAGATGCCGCACTCTTACGCCATCGCCATTTTCCGCTTTAAGGACTATCAGGCGGCCAATATCCCGGTTCTGCCGGTGGTAAAAGGAATCTCAGTCGCTAAAAACCACATCACGCTGTACATCATTGCGTTTGCCGTTGCAACGCTAATGCTAACGTTGGGCGGTTATGCCGGTTACAAATACCTGGTGGTCGCCGCGGCGGTCAGCGTTTGGTGGCTCGGCATGGCGCTACGCGGTTACAAAGTGGAAGATGATAAGGTCTGGGCGCGTAAGCTGTTCGGCTTCTCTATCATTGCGATTACCGCGCTGAGTATCATGATGTCCGTTGATTTTATGGTGCCGAATTCGCAGAATCTGCTGACTTACGTCTGGTAAGTTCATCGTCACATCTTCTATGCCGGATGGCGGCTTATGCCTTATCCGGCCTACAAAAGCACGTTACCTGTAGGCCGGATAAGAGACGTAAGTATCGCCATCCGGCATTTTTCGTTTAAAATTAAAACTATTTATGAATTTTATTTACTTATCACTGTTAATTTTATATGTGATAAACATAAAATTGATTAGCTTATATACATTATAAGTTATCTTTATCTCAAATGACTCCTGTTTATCGACGAAATGAACGTAAAGTTATTCCACGGCAGAGTTACTATCTCCGTTAATGACTAATCGATACAATTTTAAATTGATAAACAGGAGTTTATTATGAACGATCAAGATGTCTATTTGCTTAATAATGAATCCGGTGCCGATAAGTGCCCATCAGGCAAACTGGCGCTTTATACCAATATCGACTTTAATAAAAGTGAAATGGGTGACATCTTAATTATCTCACCCAATATTTCGCTAAATAAATCTCAGTTAGCAAGTTATGGTTTTATTGTTGGTGAACATGATGGAGTGTCATCCGTAGTCAATAATATGAATCAGAATGCAACTCTAGTTTCTGGACTTTACCTGGATGGAGAAACTCTTGTCGTGAAACCAGGATCGCAGATATCCAGTCTTTTAGATTATCCGCTGGGAAAAGGTAACTGGAACGATGCGGTTAACTCGGTCGTTTCGGCTGACACTCAATCCGTTGACCTGACGATGAATGTGGAAAGTGAGATTTATCTCGAAGAGGAAGAAGAATACTCTGCACTGCTGCAAATTCAAAACAATACCGGTGAGGCGGTCGAGAATGTAACAATGTCAGCCACCTCCAGTAACTCCGCCATTTTTTCAGTCAAACTTGATCCACAAACCCTAAGTATTCCTGGCAATGAAACGGTTAATGTACGTATTCCTGTTGAGGGAAAAAGTCAGGGGCAAGCAACGCTAACGTGTCAACTCACTATGCCAGTAGGTATTATTAACAATGGCAACAATATGACACAAACCACTGTTACCGTAAGCGAATCTCGCGCATTACAAGTGACCCAAACTTTCGCCGGGGACTGGGCCGATATCTGGCCCAGCACAAATTATATTTATAGTTATAAACTTATTCTCAGCTCTGCTGATACTGAAGTTGATAAATGGGAGCTGTCTTTCTTATTGCCTGAAGGGGCTGAAGTATCCCCTGAATGGTTGGAAACTGAAAGCAGCTGGGTTCAGTTAAATACCGAAAAATCAGTTAATGGCAACGTCTATCTGGATAGTCAACCAGGCCATGTTATCGCTCCAGAGAAAGATATTGAACTGGATATTCAAATTATCTATCCAAATCAATCTACTGATTATCAGACGCTGAAAAACCTACGACTCATGCAGAAAGGTTAATCATCTGCTTACTCGTCAATACAGGTACTTTCATCTTTTCGGGTGAATATGCCTAAACAAAGTTAAGGTATCTGTTGAAGTGAATATTTGCTTATACCCAAAATAATTCGAGTTGCTTAAAGGCGGCAAGGGAGTGAGTCCCCAGGAGCATAGATAACTATGTGACTGGGGTGAGTGAGCGTAGCCAACACATAAGCGACTTGAAGTATGAAGGGTATATATCCTTAGTAAATCGTCACACCTTCTATGCCGGATGGCGGCTTATGCCTTATCCGGCCTACAAAAGCACGTTACCTGTAGGCCGGATAAGCGACGTGAGTATCGCCATCCGGCATTTTTCGTCTCTCGTGGCCTCCCCTCATCACCACAACATTTGTTAATAAAGCGCATATTTACCCAACCAACGTAGCGCTTTACACTAGGTGCGAATTTCATACAGAGGTGGCAATGAACGATTATAAAATGACGCCAGGGGAGCTGCGTGCCACATGGGGTTTAGGGACCGTCTTTTCGTTGCGTATGCTGGGCATGTTTATGGTTCTACCGGTACTGACCACATACGGTATGGCGCTACAGGGCGCCAGCGAAGCATTAATCGGCATTGCGATCGGCATTTACGGGCTGGCGCAGGCTATCTTTCAAATTCCCTTTGGGCTGCTGTCCGACCGCATTGGCCGTAAACCGCTGATTGTCGGCGGACTGGCGGTATTTGTCGCGGGTAGCGTCACTGCCGCACTCTCCCACTCAATCTGGGGCATTATTCTGGGGCGAGCGCTACAGGGGTCCGGCGCCATTGCCGCTGCCGTCATGGCGCTCCTGTCTGACCTGACCCGAGAGCAAAACCGCACCAAAGCGATGGCGTTTATCGGCGTCAGCTTTGGTATCACCTTCGCGATTGCGATGGTATTAGGGCCAATTGTTACCCATAGTCTGGGATTGAACGCGTTGTTCTGGATGATCGCCGCCCTCGCCACCCTGGGCATTCTTCTGACGATCTGGGTGGTTCCCAACAGTACCAACCATGTGCTGAATCGCGAATCCGGGATGGTCAAAGGCAGCTTCAGTAAAGTGCTGGCGGAGCCGAGGCTGCTCAAGCTCAATTTCGGCATTATGTGTCTGCATATTTTATTAATGTCCACCTTTGTCGCCCTGCCCGGCCAGCTTGCCGATGCCGGTTTCCCTGCCGCCGAACACTGGAAGGTGTATCTGGCAACCATGGTGATCGCCTTTGCCGCCGTCGTGCCTTTTATCATCTATGCTGAAGTCAAACGGCGGATGAAGCAGGTATTCCTGTTCTGCGTGGGGCTCATTATCGTCGCAGAAATCGTGTTGTGGGGAGCGGGCCAGCATTTCTGGGAGCTGGTGATTGGCGTACAACTCTTTTTCCTCGCCTTTAATCTGATGGAGGCGCTGCTGCCTTCGCTGATTAGCAAAGAATCGCCCGCGGGGTATAAAGGAACGGCGATGGGCGTCTATTCTACCAGTCAGTTTCTTGGCGTGGCGCTTGGCGGCTCGTTGGGCGGCTGGATAGACGGCACGTTTGATGGGCAAACCGTTTTTCTTGCCGGGGCCGTACTGGCGATGGTATGGCTGGCGGTGGCAAGTACCATGAAAGAGCCGCCCTATGTCAGCAGCCTGCGCGTGGAAATTCCAGCGGATATCGTTGCTGACGACAGGCTAAAACAGCGACTGTTGGCAATGAAAGGCGTAAGCGAAGTGCTGATCGTGGCGGAAGAGCATTCCGCTTACGTCAAAATCGACAGCAAAGTGACCAATCGCTTTGAAGTTGAACAGCTTATCAGCAAAGGATAAATACTGCATTGCCGGATGGCGGCGAGGCTCTATCCGGCATAACAACTTAATCGCGGAAGTTTTTGAACTGGAACGGCTGGCCCAAATCGCCGCCGCGAACCAGCGCCATTACCGATTGCAGATCGTCACGTGATTTGCCCGTCACGCGAATCTCTTCCCCCTGAATTTGCGCCTGCACCTTCAGTTTGCTGTCTTTAATCAGCTTGACGATTTTCTTCTGCACGGCGCTTTCAATGCCCTGCTTCAGCTTCGCTTCCACATACCAGGTTTTACCGCTATGCACGAACTCGTCCGGTACATCCAGCGAAGCGCCTTCAATACCGCGTTTAAGCAGCTTGGCGCGCAGAATATCGAGCAACTGATTGACCTGGAAATCGGACTCGCTCAGCACCTTGATGGTTTTATTGGCATCGTTCAGTTCAATAGTCGCCTCTACGCCACGAAAGTCAAAACGAGACTCAACCTCGCGAACCGCGTTATCCACGCCGTTACGCGCTTCCTGCAGATCAACTTCAGAAACAATATCGAAAGATGGCATCTTTTCTTCTCCCTTCATTTTCGTTGCGTTGCATAATACCTGCAACGAGGCTTAACGAGAAGCTTAGCTGATGACGCTATAATTAGCGCCACAACACCTGGCGCTGTTGCAGGTGAGGAGGAACAATGAAAATTACTGTACTGGGATGCGGAGCCTTAGGACAACTTTGGCTTTCGGCACTGTGCAAACACGGACATGACGTACAGGGCTGGCTACGGGTGCCACAACCTTATTGCAGCGTAAATCTGATCGACACCGATGGTTCCTTTTTCAACGAATCACTGACGGCAAACGATCCAGATTTTTTGGCGAAGAGCGAACTGTTATTAGTCACGCTGAAAGCGTGGCAGGTTTCCGACGCAGTACGAACCCTGGCGTCAACCCTACCGGTGACATCGCCTATCCTGCTCATTCATAATGGAATGGGAACCATAGAAGAACTGCAAAATATCCAACAGCCGATGTTGATGGGGACTATCACCCATGCTGCGCGCCGCGACGGTAATATCATTATTCATGTCGCTAACGGTACTACGCATATTGGCCCGGCGCGCGAGCAAGACGGCGATTACAGTTATCTCGCCGATATCCTGCAGGGGGTACTGCCCGATGTCGCCTGGCATAACAATATCCGCGCAGAGATGTGGCGTAAACTGGCGGTCAACTGTGTTATCAACCCGCTCACCGCGCTTTGGAACTGCCCGAACGGCGAGCTGCGCCATCATACTGATGAAATCAACGCGATTTGCGAAGAGGTCGCCGCCGTGATTGAACGTGAAGGCTACCACACATCGGCAGACAATTTACGCTATTATGTTGAGCAAGTGATTGACAGTACGGCAGAAAACATCTCATCCATGTTGCAGGACGTGCGCGCCATGCGCCATACCGAAATTGACTACATTACCGGTTATTTACTCAAGCGCGCCCGCGTGCACGGTCTCGCCGTTCCGGAAAATAGCCGCCTGTTTGAAATGGTAAAGCGAAAGGAGAGTGAGTATGAGCGCTCAGGCACTGGTATGCCTCGCCCCTGGTAGTGAAGAGACCGAAGCGGTCACCACTATCGATCTGCTGGTTCGCGGCGGAATCCACGTCACCACCGCCAGCGTCGCCAGCGATGGCAACCTGACGATTGTCTGCTCACGCGGTGTAAAGCTACTGGCGGATGCGCCGCTGGTTGAAGTTGCCGACGGCGATTATGACATCATCGTGTTGCCCGGCGGAATTAAAGGCGCCGAGTGCTTTCGCGACAGCCCGCTGCTGGTCGAAACCGTAAAACAGTTTCACCGCTCCGGGCGCATTGTCGCAGCCATTTGTGCCGCAGCCGCTACAGTGCTCGTGCCGCACGATATCTTCCCTATCGGCAATATGACCGGTTTTCCGGCGCTGAAAGATAAGATCCCCGCCGAACAGTGGCAGGATAAGCGTGTGGTGTGGGATGCGCGGGTAAAATTATTAACCAGCCAGGGACCGGGTACCGCTATCGATTTTGGTTTGAAAATCATCGACCTGTTGGTTGGTCGTGAAAAAGCGCATGAAGTGGCTTCGCAACTGGTGATGGCGGCGGGGATTTATAACTACTACGAATAAGAATGATTGCCGGATGGCGGCGTAAACACCTTATCCGGCCTACAAATGTGCAAGAACCGTCGGCCCGGTAAGCGTTGCGCCACCGGGCAATACTCAGCTTCCGTGCTGATTAGAACCACGGCGATCCGCTCATCACATTGCTATAAAACAGCATTCTTCCCGCCAGCTCACCGGTCACAATGAAGGCGATCCACGCCCAACTATGCACACCGTAGCGCAAACGAGAAACGCCCCATACCGCGACACAAAGGCTGGCGCATAACTGCCACCAGAGTAACGGGCTTGCAGCATCAGCGCCCGGAACACGGTATCGGACCCACAACGCGCCTGCGCTCAGCACGATGCCAAGCACAATGCCTCCCCGACACAACGCTGAAAACGAGTTATACCAATAACTATACGCCACCGCGACGCTCATAAAACCAAGCAGTACCGCCGTGCCCAGGAACCCCACCGGCGTAGCGACCGTGTGCCACAGCGGATGCAGCGCCATCTGATAATAGACTTGCGACGTCACCAGAATAGAAGCCAGCCCCACCAGCGCCGTCACCCCGCCCAAAATGCGCACCAGATAATGATTCGGCTTAAGCCAGCCTAACGCTAACCAGCAAAACATCGCGCCATTCAGCAAAATAAAGGCTATCACTTCCCGGCTAAGCCAGGACTTGCCTAACCCAACCAGCGAGCGGTATGCGCCAGCAGGTGTCCCCAGATGCACGAGAGAGGCCAGTGAACCTGTCACCGTAACGATCCAGAATAGCAACGCTAACAGGCGCTGCTGTTTTGCACTAAATTTCGCCGAGCTGAAATGCTGACACAGCGTTAACGCCAGCACGCCACCAATTCCCCATTGCGCGAAAACGGTGAAAAAGACCAATGGCAATTCATAGTGTTCCATTTTTCGCTCCTTAGCTCCGCGCCGGAATAATGACGATATTAGGTCCGCTGAGATTGTGATCCGGCAAGCCGTAGCGTTTTTCCAGCACCGTCCACTCCGTAGTGTATTCTTTGCGTAGCTCCTCAATATCACCAAAGCGCAGCACGCCTGCCGGACAGGATTCCACGCAGCGCGGCAGCAATCCTTCATCCAGCCGCTCCGCACACAGATTACACTTACTGGTTTTTCCCTCTTGCGGATCGTAAACCGGCGCGCTCCACGGACAGGCCATGATGCACATCCGGCAGCCAATACAGCGTTCATGATCCTGTACCACAATACCGTCCGCCCGCTTGGTATACGTGCCCGCCGGACACACCTTCATACACTGGGGATCGTCACAATGGTTGCAGGACATGCTGATAAACGCCTGCGTGTTGGGTTCATCGGTACGGCATTCGCGCACTCGACGCCATAACACGCCAAGCGGCGTCATATTTTCGGATTTGCAGGCCATGCTACAGGTCTTGCAGCCATAACAGTTCTGCATATCGATAAGAAATCCATATTGCTTCGTCACGATTAAGCCTCCCTTCTCACATCAACCAGTGTGCTGTTACAACAGTGTCCGTTGCTCAATAGCTCCACCTGATCGTTGGTCACATGGCTACTGCTTCCGCCCTGCTGCTCCCACCAGCCATTATCGAGGCTCACCACGCCTTGCTTAATATGCGTTGTGACGTCGGCAATGGCCCGGTGCTCGCCACGATGGTTGAAGACGACGACCCATTCTCCCGCCTTAATCTGGCGCTGACGCGCATCTTCCGGATGGATCATCACGTTAGGGCGATTACGCTGAACTTCCAGAATCCATTCATTCATACCATGACTGGAATGCACGCTACGCGCCAGTTTGCGCTGTACCGCCATCAACGGATATTGGCGGGCAAGTTCTGGCGATCCTTTCACCGACTCGCTGACCTGTTTCCACGTCACTACGGGCAGAAATTGCTTTTCCGCCCACTCCTCAATATAAAAATGGGCCTTGCCAGTAGACGTGCGGAACTGACCATCTTTGAAGGGAACCCAGTCCTCCTCAACGGGACACACCGGTCCTTTCTTCAACATTTCACGGGTGATACCCGATCCTTTAAGACAGGCGTCGATATAGTGCTCGATGGGTTGATTAAACACCTCGCCAAAACCAAAACGTTCAGCCAGACGGGCAAAAATCCAGTAGTCGGGCTTTGCTTCTCCAGGCGGCTCTACCGCTTTTTCCATTAACTGTACATAGTGGCTGCGCACGCCCGCCATTAAACTGACATCTTCAAAAATCGTCGTGACGGGCAGCACCAGATCGGCATACAACGCAGACGAACTCATCAGGTTATCCGCTACCACGACAAACGGTACTTTTTTAAAGGCCTCCCGGACCTGATTAGTATTGGGAAGTTGCGTCATCGCGCCCAGCGTCATGTTCCACCAGAACTTAATAGGATGCGGTTTTTCATTAACGATCCAGTCGCCGATTTTAGGAATGGGAATCGGGGGGATTTTTGCCGCATGGGACGCAGGAGGAATAATCGGCGAAAATTTTGCCATCTGTCTGACGCCGCCAGCATCACAAACGCCCGCGCCACGTTTACCGATATTGCCAGTGATCAATGCCAGGTAAAACTGGCTGGCGGCGACATAGGTGCCAAACTCCGTTCGCTGCGCCCCTGACATATTCTGGATAATCATCGCCGGCTGGGTAGAGGCATAGTCGCGCGCCAGGCGTAACACGGTCTGCGCAGGCACGTCGGTTTCGGTTTCTACTTTCTGCGGCGTCCAGGGTTTCGCCTGTTCCCACACCGCATCCAGCACCGTGGTAAATGCGCTATTGGTCGGCAGCTCCTCGCTGAGCAGTGCCGGAACCACGCCCGCTTCATCATGCCGCTTCAACGTTTTGGTCACGGTATCAAAGACCAGATAGCTATCTTTATCCTGTGGATCGGCGCGCATGAGCTGCTGTTGGTCATCCACCAGATACACCGCGCCCGTATGCGCGCGCAGAAAATCAGCATCGTGCCGCTTTTCCTGCATAATAATGTTAATCATTCCCAGCGCCAGCGCGATATCCGTACCGGGGACAATCGGCACCCACTCGTCCGCTTTGGCTGCGGTTTCATTAAATCGGGGGTCGATAACCACCATCCGCGCCCCATTACGTTGCGCCTGCGAATAATGTTTAAAATAGGCGTGCATGGTCACTGCCGGGTTATTTCCCCAGCACAGGATATAACGACTTTCGGCTATTGTGTCGCGGGTATCGGCATAGCGTAAACCGACCATCGGCATCATAGCCGCAGTGACGGCGGCGCAGCATAACGATCCGGCATGTTTTGTCGAGCCGCCCAGATAATCAAAAAATGCCTTACCCATATCATTCTTGATGGAGTCCATGTTCCCTGATGCGGCAGTCAGTAATAAACCTTTGTTGCCGTCCGTAGCGAGGGTTTCGCGAATTTTCTCCTCAATTAAATCCAGCGCCGCATTCCAGGTAATCGGTTTAAATTTGCCTTCGCCTTTTTCTCCCGTCCGCAGCAAAGGTTGTGTCAGACGTAACGGGTGGTACACCCATTTCGTGCGGCTAATTCCGCGCAAACAGCACTTCACGTTGAAACCTTTCGTCGCTTCGATTTTCATTAAGCGATCTTTCCATACGTAAGCGGTGAGATTGCAGTGCAGACACTCCATGGCACAGGTCGACTGAAATGTGCGGTAATCCGACGCCTTCAGGCGAAAACGCGGCAGCGGCGTACCGTTAGCCTGCCGTAACGTTAGAAAACTCGCGCTCAACGAGGCCAGCCCCACGACTCCCAACCCTTTCAATAAGGTTCTTCTTTTTAAACGAATATGACGTAATGCTTCCATGATTCAATCTCCAGAATGTTCACTATTAGTGAACCAAAGTACACCATTGATTAACTTGAGATGTATCAAGATCTAATCACTTAGTGGTAGATCTTTTTAAAAGGCAAAAGCAGTCATGATTTCCCGCACGATGGTATAATTGCGGGGAATTTGAGAAGAGAAAAAATATGGCTGAAATATCTCAAGGCGTGAATTCGGTTGATATCGCCGTTAACATTCTGACTTTTGTTGCCAGCCAGAACGGTCAGGCCAGGGCTATTGATATCGCGACAGGCTGTAACCTGTCTAAAAGCCGCTTACATAAATATCTGGTCTCTCTGTGTCGTACTGGCATGTTATGCCAAAATGAGAAAGGGCTTTATTTGTTGGGCGCAACGCTACGCCAACTGGTAGAAAGTCGTTCATTTGAACACGATCCGATCCGCGACCTTAACAACGTATTGATCACGTTTCGCGATACCTTTAATCACTCCACCGGCGTTGTGGTGGCGACGGATGCCGGGTTAGTGCTTAAACATTATCATCGCAGCTTCCGTAACGTTGATATCGATTTTCTTCCCAATACGCCGGTTCCGCTCCACGCCAGCGCCGCAGGGCAAATATGGATGAGTTTTTCCGGCTTTGAGGCGCAAGACAAAACGCAAGCAGAGCTGATTAGCCAGGCAAAAATGAAGGGTTATGCGGTTCGCTACAATCCAACGCAAGGGATCCCTGGCGCGCAGTCTATTGCCTGCCCGCTTCTGGATAGTAAAGAGAAGTTAATTGCGATTGCGGTGACGATGGGATTTTTTAGCACAGAAGCCATTCCAGATATCGCCAGCCAGCTACTACACGCGCTCGCCCCTCTGCATTAACGGGAGGCGCTTTGCCCCGGCGCGTATCGGTCCGGGGCAAATGGTCATTACGGGCGATACACCTTCACATTGGCAAACCCCTGCTCGCGCAGATAGAGCGCCTGCAGGCGACTCATTACGCCGCGTTCGCACCATAGCAGCCAGGTTTTGCTCTGATCGAGGTCGCCAAATTTAGTGCTCAGCTTGTAGAAAGGCAGCGAAACGACGTCGACGCCTTCCACTTTCAGCGGCTTGTCATCCTGCTCATCGACAGAACGGATATCCAGAATCACATCGTTGGCGCCAAAACCGCTAACGGTTTCTACTTCCACCACCTCCTGCTGGGTCTGCTGGGCGATTTCACGAATATCGACGTTGTTCGCTTCTTCTACCACCTTATCGAGAATACTGAAGTCGAAATTTTCTTCTTCGGCTTCAATTTTCGCTTTAATGGCTTTCACCGTCGGACTTTTTGAAATCACGCCACAGTATTCCGGCATCGTACGGGCAAAATCTTCCGTACCAATCTGGCGCGCCAGGTTGATAATGTGCTCTTTATCGTAAGAGATCAGCGGGCGCAGGATCAGCGTGTCAGACACGTTATCGATCAAGCGCAAATTGGTTAGCGTCTGGCTGGACACCTGGCCCAGCGCTTCGCCGGTCACCAGCGCCTGTACGCCGTAACGTTCCGCCACTTTCGACGCCGCGCGTACCATCATACGTTTGAGCACCACGCCCATCTGGCCGTCGTCAACTTTCTCCAGAATCTCGCCGACCACCGGTTCGAAGTTAATCGCCACAAAACGCACGCGATGGGAGCTGCCAAAGCGGTTCCACAGGTAATGCGCCACCTGGCGAACGCCGATTTCATGCGCCGCGCCGCCAAGGTTAAAGAAGCAGTAGTGTACGCGGCAGCCGCGACGCATCAGCATATAGCTGGAGACGCCGGAGTCAAAACCGCCGGAGATCAGCGACAGCACATCTTCCTGGGTGCCAATCGGGAAACCGCCAATACCTTCATAACGCCCTTTGATCAGCAGCAGGCGATCATCTTCCACTTCCAGATGCACCGTCACATCCGGGTTAGTGAGCTTCACGCGCGCCGATTCAATATGCTGATTTAATCCGCCGCCGACATAGCGCTCCACCTCAATGGAGCTAAACTCATGCTTACCGCGACGTTTTACGCGCACGCAGAAGGTTTTGCCTTCAAGCTGCTCGCGATACTGCACCAACGCTTTCTCGAAAATGTCGTGCATATCGGTGAACGGCACATCTTCGACTTCAAGAATATGGTGAATCCCCGGAATGCGGGTCAGCGCGTCGCGAATCGCCAGACGCTGGTTTTCATCTTTGGCGCGAACTTCAATGTTATCCCAGTGACGGACAACCGCGAGGGTCTCGTCGTAGTGCTTTAAAACGTTACGGATGTTCCCGGTTAAAATTTTTATAAAGCGCAAACGCACAGATTGGCTTTTGATAGTGATTTCCGGGAACAATTTAATGATAAACTTCATGGCGGCAATGGTTCTTTAGCAAGCTATCTAAGGCTTGTCGTGGAGAAATAGTACAGCAGCCCATACCTACGGCTGCATCCAGGCGCGGAAGTATATCACCATCACGGACATCTTGCGCATTTCCCCTTACCATTGCGCGTTATTTGCTTATCAGTGTGAGTCCGTTACCATAGACTTGTGCTGCCATTACAGAGAGTCAAACAGTCATCATGCCGAAGAAAAATGAGGCGCCCGCCAGCTTTGAAACTGCGCTGAGCGAGCTGGAACATATTGTTACCCGCCTGGAAAGCGGCGATTTGCCGCTGGAAGACGCGCTGAATGAATTCGAGCGCGGCGTACAACTGGCGCGTCAGGGGCAGGCAAAACTGCAGCAGGCGGAACAGCGCGTGCAAATTTTGCTGTCTGATAATGAAGAGGCTTCACCTGAGCCTTTTATCGCGGATAATGAGTAAATGGACTTTACGCAGCAGCTACAGGCTTGCGTAACGCAAGCGAATCAGGCGCTGAGCCGTTTTATCGCGCCACTGCCCTTTCAGAACACTCCCGTGGTCGAAGCCATGCAGTATGGCGCATTATTAGGCGGTAAACGCCTGCGGCCATTTCTGGTTTACGCCACCGGTCAAATGTTTGGCGTCAGTACGACAACGCTGGATGCGCCAGCTGCGGCGGTCGAATGCATTCATGCCTATTCGCTGATCCATGACGACCTGCCAGCAATGGACGATGACGATTTGCGTCGCGGCCTGCCGACTTGCCATATTAAATTTGGCGAAGCCAACGCAATCCTGGCGGGAGACGCGTTGCAGACGCTGGCGTTTGCCATTATCAGCGATGCGCCGATGCCGGAAGTCGCCGATCGCGATCGTATCGCGATGATCGCCGAACTGGCAAACGCCAGCGGCATCGCCGGTATGTGCGGCGGTCAGGCATTGGATCTGGCGGCAGAAGGCCAGCGGATCACTCTGGACGCGCTGGAACGCATTCATCGCCATAAGACCGGCGCGCTCATTCGCGCCGCCGTTAGACTTGGCGCGTTGAGCGCGGGCGATAAAGGACGGAATACTCTGCCGATACTTGACCGCTATGCAGAGAGTATCGGCCTTGCCTTCCAGGTTCAGGATGACATTCTGGATGTGGTGGGCGATACTGCAACGTTAGGTAAACGTCAGGGCGCAGACCAGCAGCTTGGCAAAAGTACCTACCCTGCACTTCTGGGTCTTGAGCAAGCCCGGAATAAAGCCCGGGACCTGATAGAGGACGCCCGTCAGTCGTTACATCAGCTGGCCGCGCAATCACTGGACACCTCGGCACTGGAAGCGCTAGCGAACTACATAATCCAGCGTGATAAATAAACCCCATATCCAATGAGCTTGCGATGAGTTTTGATATAGCCAAATACCCTACCCTGGCATTGGTCGACTCCACCCAGGAGTTACGACTGTTACCGAAAGAGAGTCTGCCGAAACTCTGCGACGAGCTACGCCGCTACTTACTCGACAGCGTAAGCCGTTCCAGCGGGCACTTCGCTTCCGGGCTGGGCACGGTAGAACTTACCGTGGCGCTGCATTATGTCTACAACACCCCGTTTGACCAGCTAATCTGGGATGTTGGACACCAGGCTTATCCACATAAAATCCTTACCGGTCGTCGCGACAAAATCGGCACCATTCGCCAGAAAGGCGGTCTGCACCCGTTCCCGTGGCGCGGAGAAAGCGAATACGATGTGCTGAGCGTTGGGCATTCCTCCACCTCCATCAGCGCCGGTATCGGCATTGCCGTGGCGGCGGAGAAAGAAGGCAAAGATCGCCGCACCGTCTGTGTGATCGGCGACGGCGCCATCACCGCCGGTATGGCGTTTGAAGCAATGAATCACGCAGGCGATATCCGGCCCGACATGCTGGTCATTCTGAACGACAATGAAATGTCGATTTCGGAAAACGTCGGCGCGCTCAACAACCATCTGGCGCAGCTACTTTCCGGTAAGCTTTACTCTTCTCTGCGCGAAGGCGGAAAAAAGGTCTTCTCCGGCGTACCGCCAATTAAAGAACTGCTCAAGCGTACCGAAGAACATATTAAAGGCATGGTTGTGCCGGGAACACTGTTCGAAGAGCTGGGCTTTAACTACATCGGGCCGGTCGATGGTCACGATGTCATGGGGCTTATCAGCACATTGAAGAACATGCGCGACCTGAAAGGCCCGCAGTTCCTGCATATCATGACCAAAAAAGGCCGCGGCTATGAGCCCGCGGAAAAAGATCCGATCACTTTCCATGCGGTGCCTAAATTTGATCCTTCCAGCGGATGTTTGCCGAAAAGCAGCGGCGGTCTGCCAGGTTATTCAAAAATCTTCGGTGACTGGCTGTGTGAAACCGCCGCCAAAGACAGCACGCTGATGGCGATCACCCCGGCAATGCGCGAAGGTTCCGGCATGGTGGAATTTTCACGTAAATTCCCGGATCGCTATTTTGACGTCGCCATCGCCGAGCAGCATGCCGTCACCTTCGCCGCAGGTCTGGCGATTGGCGGCTATAAGCCCGTCGTGGCGATCTACTCTACTTTCCTGCAACGCGCCTACGATCAGGTCATCCATGACGTCGCTATCCAGAAACTGCCGGTCATGTTCGCCATCGATCGCGCCGGTATCGTTGGCGCGGATGGGCAAACGCACCAGGGCGCGTTCGATCTCTCCTATCTGCGCTGCATCCCGGATATGGTGATCATGACGCCAAGCGACGAAAACGAATGTCGCCAGATGTTATTTACCGGGTATCACTATAACGACGGCCCGACGGCAGTACGTTATCCACGCGGTAATGCGCAGGGCGTGGCGCTAACCCCGCTGGAAAAACTGCCTATTGGTAAAGGCCTTGTGAAGCGTCATGGTGAAAAACTGGCGATTCTGAACTTTGGCACCTTAATGCCTGAGGCGGCGAAAGTCGCCGAAGCGCTGAACGCCACGCTGGTCGACATGCGCTTTGTTAAGCCGCTGGACGACACGTTAATTCTGGAGATGGCCGCGCAGCATGACGCGCTGGTGACGCTGGAAGAAAACGCCATTATGGGCGGCGCTGGCAGCGGCGTAAACGAAGTGCTAATGGCCCATCGTAAACCTGTACCTGTGCTGAATATCGGTCTTCCGGATTTCTTTATCCCGCAAGGAACGCAGGAAGAAGCCCGCGCGGAACTGGGGCTTGACGCCGCAGGCATTGAAGCCAAAATCAAGGCCTGGCTGGCATAATTCCCTCTTTGCTCCTGCTATGCTTGAAGAGTGACGGATATAACAGGAGCGGAGTCATGCAATACAACACGTTAGGAAATACCGATCTTCAGGTGTCCCGCCTTTGTCTGGGCTGCATGACATTCGGCGAGCCGAGTCGCGGCAATCACGCCTGGACGCTTCCCGAAGAGAGCAGCCGTCCCATCATCAAGCGCGCCCTTGAGGGCGGCATTAACTTTTTTGATACCGCCAACAGCTACTCCGACGGCAGCAGCGAAGAGATTGTCGGCCGCGCGCTGCGTGATTTCGCCCGGCGCGACGAGGTGGTGGTAGCGACGAAAGTCTTCCATCGCGTCGGCGATCTGCCGGAAGGATTGTCCCGCGCGCAAATCCTGCGCTCTATTGACGATAGCCTCGCCCGTCTGGGAATGGAGTATGTCGATATCCTGCAAATCCACCGCTGGGATTACACCACGCCGATAGAAGAAACTCTGGAAGCGCTAAACGACGTGGTGAAGGCGGGTAAAGCCCGCTATATCGGCGCTTCCTCAATGCACGCCTCACAATTTGCCCAGGCGCTGGCGCTACAAAAACAACACGGCTGGGCGCCGTTTGTCACCATGCAGGATCACTATAACCTGATCTACCGCGAGGAAGAGCGTGAGATGCTACCGCTGTGCTGGCAGGAAGGCGTCGCCGTGATTCCGTGGAGTCCGCTGGCGCGCGGGCGCTTAACTCGCCCCTGGGGAGAAACCACGGCCCGCCTGGTCTCGGATGACGTGGGCAAAAATTTATACGCTGAAAGCGATAAAAATGATGCGCAAATAGCGGAACGGCTGGCTGGCGTCAGCGAGGCGCTTGGCGCAACGCGAGCGCAGGTCGCGCTGGCCTGGTTGCTCAGCAAACGAGGCGTCGCCGCGCCGATTATCGGCGCTTCGCGTGAAGAGCAGTTAGATGAGTTGCTGAATGCCGTTGATTTAACGCTCAAACCGGAGCAGATTGCCGAACTCGAAACACCGTACAAGCAGCATCCGGTGGTGGGATTTAAATAATCTGCCATTGCCCGATGGCGCGGCGCTTATCGGGCCTGCGAAATCGACATATTGTTCGGGGGGAGGCCGGATAAGGCGTTTACGCCTCCATCCGGCAACCCCTTTAAATGACCCCGATCGGCCAGTGATGACCGATAAAATACAGTATGCCGGCGGATATCACCCCGGCGACGATATCATCGATCATAATCCCCATGCCGCCGTGTACGTTGCGATCAAACCAACGGATCGGCCAGGGTTTCCACATATCCAGAATGCGGAAAATAACGAACCCGGCAGCCACCCACTGCCAGTCCGTCGTCGGCAACGCCATTAGCGTTATCCACATACCGATAAATTCATCCCAGACAATACTGCCGTGGTCGTGTACGCCCATATCTTTCGCCGTCTGATGGCAAAGATAAACGCCAATGCAGATCCCAAACATCACGACCAGCGAATAAAGCTGCCACGGCAGAAACGTCATCAGATACCAGAAGGGGATCGCCGCCAGCGAGCCCATCGTGCCCGGCACCACGGGGCTCAGCCCGCTGCCAAAGCCGGTAGCGAGCAGGTGCCACGGATTGCGCAAATTCAGGCGGCTTTTCGCAACATCTTTATGGCGTGGCAAAATGGTCATATCCTTTCCAGTCAAAGGTGACAGGCATTCCGTCACGTACAAAATTCAGCCCTTCAATATCTGCGCTCATTTGACCTATGCAGGTAAAGGGAACACCCAGTTGACCAATGGCGACATCCAGCGCGCCACGGTTCAGTTCCGGCACTGTAAAGCACAGCTCATAGTCTTCGCCGCCGGAAAGCGCCCAACGCAGCGCCTGCCCGTCATCAACATGGCGCATCATCGCATCGGATTTTGGCAGCGCATCAACATCTACTCTTGCTCCACAACCGCTGGCCTTGACGATATGCCCCAGATCGGAAATCAAACCATCGGAGAGATCGATAGCCGCGCTGGCGATATCACGCAGCGCCTGGCCGTGTAAAATACGCGGCGTCGGGCGTAAATGCCGTTGAATTAAATAGTGAGCGTCTGTCTCCTCCGACACCTGTAGCCGGTTTTGCAAAACCGCCAGCCCGGCAGCGCTGTCGCCCGGTGTACCGGTGACATAAATCCAGTCGCCCGGCTTCGCGCCAGATCGCTTGAGCGCGCGCCCTGCCGGGATATAACCGTGGATACCCAGCGTCATCGACAGCGGTCCACGCGTGGTGTCGCCGCCAATGAGCTGCATATCGTAGTAATTCAATAGCGCAAACAGACTGTCGCTAAAAGCTTCCAGCCACGGCTCATCCACTTCCGGCAACGTTAACGCCAGCGTTAACCAGGCCGGGTCGGCCCCCATCGCGGCCAGATCGCTTAAATTCACCGCCAACGCTTTATAAGCCAGATCGGCAGGATCGATATCAGGGAGGAAGTGGTTGCCCGCCACCAGCGTATCGGTACTGATCGCCAGGGTCTGCTTTTCAGGAATATTCAGGAGCGCGCAATCGTCGCCAATACCGGTTTCAACATCAAGACGAGAGCTTCTTACACGGTCAAAATAACGGGCAATCAGGGAAAACTCGCCACATGCCATACGTTATGCCTCAGCAGAAAAAAAGAAAAGGCCGGAGACGGCGGGTATCGATCGCCCGCTATCTTTCCGGCCTGTGAATCACTTTTTGTTGGGACGAATCACCGGAGCTGCTTTATCCAGTACGCCGTTGACGAATTTGTGGCTGTCTTCAGCGCCAAAGGTTTTCGCCAGTTCAATCGCTTCGTTGATGGCCACTTTATAAGGCACATCGCTGCGTTTTGACAGCTCAAACAACGCAATACGCAGCACGGCTTTTTCAACCTGTCCCAGCTCTTCAAGCAGGCGGGACAGATACGGTTTCATTAAACCATCCAGGTACGCGCTGTTAGTCGCCACCCCGGATAGCAGTTCACGGAAATAGAGAACGTCGACGTCTTTTACGTCCTGTTCCGCCAGGAACTGGTATTCAACATCAGCGATGTCGTTCTGGGACAACTGCCAGGAGTAAAGCGCCTGGACGGCACACTCACGGGCGCGGCGACGAGCAGCAGGTTTCACGGAATTCCCCTTACAAAAAATCAGGCCTTAATGGCTTTCAATACATTAATCATTTCAAGCGCGGTCAGCGCAGCTTCTGCGCCTTTATTACCGGCTTTTGTACCAGCACGTTCGATGGCTTGTTCAATACTCTCGGTGGTCAGAACACCAAAGGCTACCGGCACGCCGCTGTCCTGGGCAACGCTTGCCAGGCCATTGCTGGCGCCGCCTGCCACATATTCAAAGTGCGCAGTCCCCCCGCGAATCACGGTTCCCAGCGCAACCACGGCGTCATATTTACCGCTTTTCGCCAGCGCATCGGTCGCCAGCGGCAGTTCATAGGCGCCAGGCACCCACACTACGGTAATATTATCATCTTTTACCTGACCAATACGCGTCAGGGCATCAACCGCGCCATCCAGCAGGCTGTCGTTGATAAACTGATTGAAACGCGCAATAGTGATGGCGACGCGAGCGTCAGGGGCTGCAACGTTAGCTTTAATAATGTTCATATTCTCTCTTCCAGGGTTCATTTGGCCCCGCAGGGGGGCGGATTTTATCATAATAATTTGAGCGCTGCTCCCCTTTCGACGGGAGAACTCATGCGCTCACCATATGCAGGCAAACATCCGGGCCGACATGGCGTATTTCGCTGAAGGTAAATTGCGGCGCGTCGGCGAGCTTCTCAAGCCCCGGCAATTCGCATAATCCCCGCGCCTGGGTTCCCAACAATTTAGGCGCGACATAGACAATCAGTTCATCCACCAGCCCGGCTTGCAGCAACGCGCCCGCCAGTCCCGGTCCGGCTTCAACCCATATGCTATTAATCTGCTGCCTGCCTAACTGCATCATCAGCACAACCAGATCCAAATGTCCGTTGTGCGCCGGCACGCTGATAGTACGAACCGCATCGGGCCACGCGCGGCTATCTTCCTGGGTACGCGCGATCCACGTTTCGCCAGGCTGCTGCACAATACGATGCGCAGGCGTTACCCGGTTTTGGCTGTCGATAACAATTCGCACCGGCTGGCGCAGATTTTCCTGCGGGTAAGACGCCTGCGTAGAAGCGTCTAGCTCCGCCCAACGCACCGTCAAGGCCGGATCGTCAGCCAATACCGTCGCGCTACTGGTTAAAATAGCGTGACTTTGCGCACGCAAGCGCTGAACGTCGCGCCGGGCCTGCGGCGAGGTGATCCACTGGCTTTCGCCGCTGGCCATCGCCGTCCGTCCATCCACGGAGGCACCCAGTTTAAGCTGAAGATAAGGGAATCCGGTACGCATCCGCTTGAGGAAGCCTTTATTGAGCGCCTCCACTTCACTCATCATTAACCCGTGGCTGACCGCAATACCCGCCTGTTGCAGACGATACAGCCCGCGCCCGGCGACCTGTGGGTTCGGGTCCTGCATCGCGGCGACCACGCGCGCGACGCCGGCCGCAATCAGCGCATCGCAACATGGCGGCGTTCGCCCATGATGGCTACAGGGTTCAAGCGTGACATAGGCGGTTGCGCCTTTGGCTTTTGCGCCCGCCATCCGCAACGCATGGACCTCGGCGTGCGGCTCTCCGGCGCGATGGTGATAATCTTCGCCGACGATGTCGCCATTGTTAACAATGACACAGCCGACATTAGGGTTGGGGTGAGTGGTGAAACGTCCACGCTGCGCCAGTTTGAGCGCTCGCGCCATGTAAAACTCATCCTGCATGGCTTAGTCCTGTAGGCGAGCGATTTCTTCGCCAAAGTCTTTGATATCTTCGAAACTGCGATAGACGGAGGCAAAGCGAATATACGCGACTTTATCGAGTTTTTTCAGTTGCTCCATGACCAGGTTGCCAATCATCTTGCTGGGAACTTCACGCTCGCCAGTGGCACGTAATTGTGACTTAATATGATTCAATGCCATTTCAACATCGTCTGCGCTGACGGGCCTTTTTTCCAGCGCTCTCAACATGCCGCTACGCAGCTTATCCTCATTAAAGGGTTCGCGCACATCGTTGCTTTTTATCACGCGCGGCATGACCAGTTCAGCCACTTCAAAGGTCGTAAAGCGTTCATTACACACCAGGCACTGCCGACGGCGGCGCACGGACGAGCCCTCGCCTACAAGACGAGAGTCAATGACTTTGGTATCTACGGCGAAACAAAATGGGCAATGCATACGGCGTCCTGACCAGATGATTTAGAAAACACTATTTTACCCTGAACTGGCGCGACAACAAAGGCGGAGCGCTTTTGAGATAAAGGATCGGTGCCTTTATGCGTATAGCGCACTACCATTACGCTATCGTACCATGAAGGAAATGATCGACATGACAAGACGTTACCTAAGAATTCTCCTGGTGGGAAGTCTCTTGAGCCTGACCGCCTGCGCGCCGCAGAGCGAAGTTCGCCAGATGCATCAAAGCATTAGCACCCTGAATAAAGAGATGACCCAACTGAATCAGGAAACGGTAAAAATTACCCAACAAAATAAGCTGAATGCGGAGTCAACCCGCGGCGTCTATTTGTTGCCTGGCGCCAATACGCCTGCCCGGCTGGAGAGTCAGATCGGTACGCTACGTATGACATTGCTGGAAATTACGCCTGTCGCAGACGGCGCTCACGCAACGTTACGCATTCAGGGCGAGTCCCGCGATCCGCTGCCGGCATTCAGCGCTACCGTAGAGTACGGGCAAATTCAGGGCACTACGGAGAACTATCAGGAGGTGAATGCACAGAGCCTTCTGGTAAATGCCCCTGCCAGCTTGCTGGCGCCCAGTGATGTCAATATTTCGTTACCGTTGAAGGGGATCACACCGGCGCAGTTAGGCTTCATTCGCATCCATGATATTCAGCCTGTTAATCAATAAACGTTCTGGCGGAGCGTTTTGTGCGTTCCGCAACATCCCCCGCGCGACTTTTGTTGCCCTACTGACATTTTCGTCATTTATGACATAGATTGGTAATATTCATGAAATGCAGTACTGTCGCCGCACCTAAAATGCGCAAACGTGAACGCAATCGATTACGTAAATGATAGATATGTGAAACAAGACATATTTTTGTGAGCAATGATTTTTATAATAAGCTCCGCAGAAACACGAAATATTTAGAAACGCAAATTGCGTTCTTTTCACTCCCGTAAGGGATTTCAAACAGTGGCATACATATGAAAAAAACTTTACTCGCAGTCAGCGCAGCGCTGGCGCTCACCTCATCTTTTACTGCTAACGCAGCAGAAAATGATCAGCCGCAGTATTTGTCCGACTGGTGGCACCAGAGCGTAAACGTGGTAGGCAGCTACCATACCCGTTTCTCGCCGAAATTGAACAACGACGTCTATCTGGAATATGAAGCATTTGCCAAAAAAGACTGGTTTGATTTCTACGGCTATATCGATATTCCCAAAACCTTTGATTGGGGTAACGGCAACGATAAAGGTATCTGGTCCGACGGTTCTCCGCTGTTCATGGAAATCGAACCGCGTTTCTCGATTGATAAGCTGACCGGCGCAGACCTGAGCTTCGGCCCGTTTAAAGAGTGGTATTTCGCCAACAACTACATCTACGATATGGGCGATAACAAAGCCAGCCGCCAGAGCACGTGGTATATGGGTCTGGGGACCGATATTGACACCGGCCTGCCGATGGGCCTGTCGCTGAACGTGTATGCGAAATATCAGTGGCAAAACTACGGCGCGTCCAATGAAAACGAATGGGACGGCTACCGTTTCAAAGTGAAATACTTCGTCCCCATCACCGATCTGTGGGGCGGTAAACTGAGCTATATCGGCTTTACCAACTTTGACTGGGGATCTGATTTAGGCGACGATCCGAACCGTACCAGCAATTCCATCGCTTCCAGCCATATCCTGGCGCTGAACTACGATCACTGGCACTACTCGGTCGTTGCGCGTTACTTCCATAACGGCGGACAGTGGCAGAATGGCGCAAAACTGAACTGGGGCGACGGCGATTTCAGCGCGAAATCTACCGGCTGGGGCGGCTACCTGGTCGTGGGTTATAACTTCTAAACCTGCAAAAAAGGCCAGAGGTCGCCCTCTGGCCCGTTTCGGGCGCATGCTGCCATGCGGCGGCGAGTCGCGCCCACTTCACATTACTTCCGGCGATGCCACCAGCCTAAAAACAGACCTGTCGCAATCCCGACCAGCGTTGGTGCCGCCAGATCATGCCAGATAGTAATGCTCAACTCTGTGAGCGTCATATTGCCGCCTTTGTTGCAATGGCAACGGTTCGCGGCTATCCTCAACTTGTCTAGGGTCAAGTTAGCCCCCGTAATGTTGCCGGTGAATACCGAACAATGTGCGGGGGTTTTCTCTTTCCAGCGACAAGGCCACCGGGGATCAAGCCCCCGCAACATTGCGCCTCACCGGGTTGCCCCGGCTTACCGCTGATTCTACTCTGCTCGCCAGTATCGGCATGAATTAAAAACAAAAAAATCCCAACCTTGCGATCGGGATTCCAGTGACAATGTATGCGTTACAGGACGTTTGGGGCTGGCGACAAACTCCGGGGCTGAAAAAATGTCAGATTGCATCCGACCTACGAAAACCAATAATTCATTTATATTGCGGATTCCGTTGGGTGGAGCGAAGCGTAACCTAACATTCAACAGCACCAACAGCTTTGCCAGCAGTCTGCTTATTTCTTCTTGTTCATCATCGCTTTCAGATCGGCAAACGGGTTATAAGTCGCCTCGCCGACATCTTTTTGCGCATCTTCCCCGGCAATGACCGTCGAACCGTACTGATCGGCTTCGGTATATTTAGAATGCTCATGATCGTGGCAGTAGAGGCACAATAGCTCCCAGTTGCTGCCGTCTTCCGGATTATTGGTGTGGTCATGATCGATATGATGCACCGTCAGCTCACGCAGATTTGAATACACAAACTCACGGGAACAACGTCCGCACACCCACGGAAACAGCTTCAGCGCTTTTTCACGATAGCCGCTTTCCAGGCGCGCGTAGTTTTTTGGGATGATAGCCATAATTAACAGGTACCTGAATAATACAAAGAGTTATGCGCAGTTTCCCGCGAAGCCGGGCTTTTAGCAATGATTCTGTGCAACTTATATATCCAGGTAAGGAAGGCTATTTCAGGCAAACTGATGATCAATCAACCCGTTTGACAAGCGTTGGAGTTATCGCTATCACATCTTACGGCATTTTTTCGTGCTCGACTTTACGCAAAAAATCACGCAAAGAACGGTCGATTGTTTCACGAAATCGCCGGTTAAGCGGAGTAATTTGTAAACAACGATCGAGGCGAAAACACCGATAGTCTTCCCGTCTCTCACACCAGGCAACCAGTAGCCAGTGCTCTCCCCAGAAAAACAATCCCAGCGGTTGTATATCCCGCGAAGAGAGATGCCCCGCTTCATCACGATAATGTAGCGCCAACACCTGCTGCGCCGAAACGGCCTGATGGATAAGATCAAACGCGCTGCGCGAATGTGGAGATGTACCCAAATCCGGAGCGTAAATCCGTGTCTGCTCCGCTTTACGACGGCTCTCTTCCGGTAAAATAGCCAACACTTTTTCCTGGGCGGATTCAAGCTCGCGCGATAGCGAATCGCCGCCCCAGGTTTTCAATAACCGTATAGCCACCATCAGTGCTTCCGATTCACGATGGGTAAGCATCAAGGGCGGCAGATCAAAACCCGCCATTAAACGGTATCCGCTCCCCGCTTCACCTTCGACAGGCACACCGGATAACGACAGATCGCGAATATCGCGATAAATCGTCCGTTCAGAAACCGCAAGCCGCTGTGCCAACAGCGCTGCCGTCGTCAGTCGTCTACCCCGCAAAATTTGCACGATCTGAAACAAACGGTCAGCGCGTCTGGTCATATTGACTCTCTACATTTAGCAAATATCACGCAGGTTGATGTAAACCTATTCGGTTACCTTCGCTGTCAATAAACAACGCGATGGTTCCAATGTCATCTCCGGGAACCATGGGTTCCAGAACACACTTGCCACCAGCAAGGACGACACGTTCAATCGAGGCTAACAAATCGGCGGTATGCAAATAAATAACGACTCCCTGCGCAACTGGAGCGACATCATCCTGCTTTATCAGCGCTCCGCCGGGTCCGGGTTCAACATACGGGAATACGGCCAGGTCCGCCCCATCCATGGTTTCCCGACGTAACGATATCTGCATCACTTGCTCATAAAAGGCGATTGCACGCGCCATATCAGTAACTGGAATTTCAAACCAGTTAATCAAGTTTTTCATACATCCTCCTGCGAGTGTGGGTAAATTCATGAGGAGTGTATGACAGGGCTCCTGACAGCATACTGTCAGTAATGTTTATCGTCATGGTACATAAATAAAAAAATCCCGATCGCATGACCGGGATTCAGATAACACTTAAATACGTGTTTACGGCAGAATGGACGGTTGATCCGCCCCTTCTTTTTCGACTTTCTGCTGCAGCATATGCTCGCGCTTCATACCGAGTTTCAGCGCCAGCGCCGATGCGACATAGATAGAAGATGCCGTACCAATAGAGACACCGATCAGCATCGTCAGCGAGAAGCCTTCCAGTACCGGACCGCCGAAGAGGTACAGCATCAGAATTACCACTAACGTTGTCCCGGAGGTAATCAACGTACGGTGCAACGTCTGGGTCAGCGACACGTTAAAGATTTCATAAGGCGTCCCGCGACGGATTTTGCGGAAGTTTTCACGAATACGGTCGGAGACCACGATACTGTCGTTCAGCGAGTAACCGATCACCGACATCAATGATGCCACAATGGTCAGGTCAATCTCGATATGGAAAAGCGACAGTATCCCCAGCGTAATGATCACGTCGTGCGCCAGCGCGATGACCACCCCTGCCGCCAGTCGCCACTCAAAGCGGAAACCGACATAAACGAGGATAGAGATCAACGCCACCAGCAGCGCCATGGCGCCGGTTTGCGCCAGATCGGCGCCCACGCTTGGCCCCACGAATTCAATACGCTTCACGGCCGCGTTCTGGTTGGTGGCTTCATTAATGATCGTCACCACTTTGCTACCCAGTACCTGACCGCCGGTTTCACCTTCGGTTGGCGGCATACGCACCATAATGTCGTGACTGCTGCCAAAGTTCTGCAACTGCGGCTCTTCATAGCCCGCTTTTTGCAGCGCTTCGCGCATCACGTCCATTTCAGCCGGTTTTTCCAGCGTGATTTCAATTACCGTACCACCGGTGAAATCCAGCCCCCAGTTAAACCCGCGTACGCCCATAATGACAATGGCCGCGATCAGCAACAGCCCGGAGATGCCGAATGCCCAGAAGTCCCAGCGCATAAAGTCATAGACTTTACGGCCGTGGTTTAGTTGTTCAACAGTGTATTCCTGTGCCACATCGCACTCCTCAGATTGACAGCTTAGTGACGCGCTTGCCGCCATATAGCAGGTTTACGATAGCACGCGTACCGATAATCGCGGTAAACATCGACGTCGCCACACCGATACCGGTCGTAATCGCGAACCCTTTAATTGCCCCGGTACCGACAGCATACAGAATGATGACTTTAATCAGCGTCGTGATGTTCGCATCAAAGATGGAACTGAACGCGCCGGCATAGCCTTCGTTTATCGCCTGCTGTACCGTGCGGCCATTACTCAACTCTTCTTTGATACGTTCGTTAATCAGAACGTTGGCGTCGACCGCAACCGCAAGGGTTAACACGATACCCGCAATCCCCGGCATACTGAGCGTTGCCCCCGGCAACAGCGACATGATACCGACAATCAACACCAGGTTAGCCACTAACGCGCTGGTCGCAATCAGACCAAACTTCTTATAGAAGAAGATCATGAACAGGATGGAGACCACCAGACCGGCCAGACAGGCTTCCAGGCCCTGCTTGATGTTCTGCATACCCAGAGTCGGGCCAATGGTGCGCTCTTCAACGATCTGAATCGGCGCAATCAGGGCACCCGCGCGCAGCAACAACGAGAGCTGGCGCGCTTCGTTCGGGTTGCTGATACCGGTAATACGGAAGCTGTTACCCAGCCGAGACTGGATGTTGGCAATGTTAATCACCTCTTCCTGTTTCACCAGTACGGCGCGACCGTTAGCGTCTTTCTTACCGCTGTCTTTATACTCCACAAACAGGGTCGCCATCGGTTTGCCGATATTGTCCTTAGTGAAGTTAGACATGATATTGCCGCCTGCGCTATCCAGCGAGATGTTAACCTGCGGTTGGTTATATTCATCCTGGCTGGACGTCGAGTCGGTGATATGGTCGCCGGTGAGGATCACGCGTTTGTACAATACCACCAGCTGACCTTCGCGGGTCTGTTTCACTTCGGAATCACCCGGTACGCGCCCGGCAGCAGCGGCGGCCTGGTCAACGTTGGTATTCACCAGACGGAATTCCAGCGTCGCGGTCGCGCCGAGAATTTCTTTCGCGCGAGCGGTATCCTGGATACCCGGCAGCTCAACCACAATACGGTCTGCGCCCTGGCGTTGTACGACAGGCTCCGCGACGCCCAGTTGGTTAACACGGTTACGCAGAATATTAATGTTCTGCTGAACGGCGTATTCACGCGCTTCGCTCAGGCGCGCATCGGTCATTACCGCGCGAAGTTGATTGCCGCTCTGGCTGGAAATCACCAGGTCACGATGACGCGGCGTCAGATAGGCGATCGCCTCATCACGCGCTTTGCTGTCACGGAACGTGATGCTCAGCCCATAATTATTTTCTTTACGAACGGTGGTATAAGGAATGCCTTTTTCACGCAGATCGCTGCGCAGGCTATCGATATTTTGTTCCTGGAGTTTACCTAACGCGGTATCCATATCCACTTCCATCAGGAAGTGAACGCCGCCGCGCAGATCAAGACCGAGCTTCATCGGATCGGCGTGAATAGCCGCCAACCAGCGCGGCGTAGCCGGCGCAAGGTTAAGCGCCACGACATATTTATCCCCCAGCACGCTCATCAGCGCTTCACGGGCGCGTAGCTGGGTATCGGTGGTGTCGAAGCGCGCAAGAATAGCGCCCTCTTCCAGTGCCACAGACTTAGCGGGAATTTTTTCTTCTTGTAACGTTTTCTGGACCTGGATCAGCGTTTGCTCACTGGCGGCGACGCCGCGCACGCCAGTGATTTGAACAGCCGGATCCTCACCATACAGGTTGGGAAGTGCGTAAAGCAGGCCGACGATAATTACGACGACCAGCATGATGTACTTCCACAAAGGATAACGGTTTAACACGGCAGTTCCCTTTGGGAAAACGAAATATTACAGCGCCTTCATGGTGCCTTTCGGCAGAACGGCAGCTACGAAGTCACGTTTGATAACCACTTCCGTGGTGTCATTCAGCGCGATGGCAATGTAGCCGGCTTCCGCTACTTTGGTCACTCGACCAACCAGACCGCCATTCGTCAGAACTTCATCACCTTTCGCAATGGAGTCCATCAGCTTTTTGTGCTCTTTGGTGCGCTTCTGCTGCGGGCGCAGGATCATGAAATAGAAAATCAGACCAAACACCACCAGCATTAAAATCAGAGACATCGGGCTGCCCTGCGCCGGAGCACCTGTTGCCGCTACCGCATCAGAAATAAAAAAGCTCATTCAAATTCCCTCATTATTAAAATTAATCAACGTTCAAAGGTGGAACGGGTCGCCCCTGACGTTGGTAAAACTCGGTTACGAAGCTCTCTAATTTACCCTCTTCAATAGCCTTGCGTAAACCCGCCATCAAACGCTGGTAGTAACGCAAGTTATGAATGGTATTGAGACGCGCACCTAATATTTCGTTGCAACGGTCGAGATGATGCAAGTAAGCGCGTGAATAATTGCGACAGGTGTAGCAATCGCACTCGGCGTCAAGCGGGCTGGTGTCGCTTTTATGCTTTGCATTACGAATCTTCACCACGCCGTCGGTCACAAACAGATGACCATTACGGGCATTTCGCGTTGGCATGACACAGTCAAACATATCAATACCGCGACGCACCCCTTCCACCAGATCTTCCGGTTTACCCACGCCCATCAGGTAACGCGGTTTGTCAGCCGGGATCTGCGGGCAAACGTGCTCCAGAATGCGGTGCATATCTGCTTTCGGCTCACCAACAGCCAAACCGCCGACAGCGTAGCCATCAAAGCCAATCTCTACCAGACCTTTCACCGAGATATCGCGTAAATCTTCGTAAACGCTGCCCTGAATGATGCCAAAAAGCGCATTCTTATTGCCAAGGCTATCAAAACGGTCGCGGCTACGCTTCGCCCAACGCAACGACATCTCCATCGAGCGTTTAGCATAGTCCCAGTCTGCCGGGTACGGCGTACATTCATCAAAGATCATCACGATATCGGAACCGAGATCGTACTGGATCTCCATCGACTTTTCCGGATCGAGGAAAATCGGATCGCCGTTGATCGGGTTACGGAAGTGCACACCTTGCTCGGTAATCTTACGAATATCGCCGAGGCTGAAGACCTGGAAGCCGCCGGAATCGGTGAGAATCGGCCCTTTCCACTGCATAAAATCGTGCAGGTCGCCATGCAGCTTCATGATTTCCTGACCCGGGCGCAGCCACAGGTGGAAAGTGTTGCCGAGGATGATTTGCGCGCCGGTCGCTTCCACTTCTTCCGGCGTCATGCCTTTTACGGTACCGTAAGTACCCACAGGCATAAAAGCAGGCGTTTCCACTACGCCACGATCAAACACCAGACGACCGCGACGCGCGCGACCATCGGTGGTATCTAACTCAAATTTCATTATCACTCCTGCGTCAGAAAAACAGTCTGACGTTTAACGACTCGCTACGGAATGATTCCATAGCTAATAAATTCCCGAAGGCGTCATCGGCGCAGCCAGTTTGGGGTCGGCCAGCGCGCAGTCACCGGAGCGTACACGCAGTACGTGAGGATAGCGAGCACTGCCCGGCGTCAAAATGGCAAGTGAGATAGCCTTCTTACGGACGCTCAAAAATAGCCTGCGGATTGTACGTGATAAACATCGCGTCCCCGTAGCTAAAAAAGCGATATTTTTGTTCTACCGCAGTCTTATAGGCATTCATGGTGTGTTGATAACCGGCAAATGCGGAAACCAGCATAATCAACGTCGATTCCGGCAGATGGAAGTTGGTGATCAGCGCATCAATCACTTTGTATTGATAACCTGGATAAATAAAGATTTGCGTATCGCCGAAGAAGGGCTCTATCAAATCGCTTTTTGCCGCCTGCGCCGCGCTTTCCAGTGAGCGTACCGAGGTCGTACCGACGGCGATAACCCGGTTGCCGCGCGCTTTCGCCGCCAGCACCGCGTCGACCACCTCCTGCGGCACCTCAGCATATTCGGAGTGCATGATGTGATCTTCAATGGTATCGACACGCACCGGCTGGAAAGTGCCCGCGCCTACGTGTAGCGTAACAAACGCCATTTCGACACCTTTCTCACGAAGCGCCGCCAGCAGCGGCTCATCAAAGTGCAGCCCCGCGGTCGGCGCGGCGACGGCGCCCGGTTTTTCACTGTAGACCGTCTGGTACAGTTCGCGGTCGGCGTCTTCGTCCGGACGGTCGATGTACGGCGGCAACGGCATATGGCCGATGGTGTTAAGAATATCCAGCACCGGACGCGGGTCATTAAACTCAACTTCAAACAGAGCGCCGTGACGCGCGGTCATGGTCGCGTGAATACTTTCGTCGTCGCCCAGTAGCAGTTCCGTGCCCGGTTTTGGCGCTTTAGAAGCGCGAATATGCGCCAGGATACGTTTATCATCGAGCATACGTTCGACCAGCACTTCTATCTTGCCGCCGCTGGCTTTACGGCCAAAGAGCCGCGCCGGGATCACGCGGGTATTATTGAAGACCAGCAAATCGCCAGGGTTGAGCTTATCGAGCAGATCGGTGAAAGTACCGTGCGTCAGCGCGCCCGTCGGCCCCTCTAATGACAGCAAACGGCAGCGACTGCGTTCCGGCTGTGGGTAGTGGGCAATCAGGGATTCGGGTAGTTCAAAGGAAAAATCGGTAACGCGCATGACTCTGACTCAGACTAAAATAAGAGGCGGGTAGTCTAGTGCCGGGACGTTCCCGCTGCAACCGTTACCCGCTTTTTGGACAGAGAATCAATAATGAATTTTCTTGCTCACCTGCATCTGGCGCACCTTGCCGACAGCTCGCTTTCCGGTAATCTGCTGGCCGATTTTGTCCGCGGTAACCCGGCAACGCATTATCCTCCTGACGTGGTAGAGGGTATTTATATGCATCGGCGTATTGACGTCATGACCGACAACCTGCCGGAAGTTCGTGAGGCGCGAGAGTGGTTCCGCCATGAAACGCGGCGCGTGGCGCCCATTACGCTGGACGTCATGTGGGATCATTTTTTATCGCGCCACTGGACGCAAATCTCCCCTGATTTTCCACTTCAGGCGTTTGTCGGCTACGCCCATGCGCAGGTCGCGACGATTCTGCCCGACTCCCCGCCGCGCTTTGTCAACCTAAATGATTATCTTTGGTCAGAAAAATGGTTAGAGCGGTATCGCGATATGGATTTCATTCAAAACGTGCTGAATGGCATGGCGAATCGCCGTCCCCGGCTGGATGCCTTGCGTGATTCCTGGTACGATCTGGACGCACACTACGACGCGTTAGAAGAGCGCTTCTGGCATTTTTATCCGCGTATGATGGCACAGGCCGCCCGCAAAGCGCTGTGACGGCCTGATAGCGAGGGCGTGCGTCAGATCCGCCGTTGGCAGAAAGATGGTTCGCTGTCATAAAGGGGTCATCATTACGATTTATAATGATCCGATCGATAGGCAAAAGCTGTCTCATTGATTGTCAAGACCGCATTGTTTTGTCGCTTCGCCCTCCCTATACTGCCCGCGTTGCGTTCTAAAACCCTTAATATTGCAGGAGAATTATTATGGTACTGGTTACTCGTCAGGCCCCGGATTTCACCGCTGCGGCGGTACTGGGTAGCGGTGAGATTGTTGATAAATTCAACTTCAAACAGCACACCAATGGTAAAACAACCGTTCTGTTCTTCTGGCCGATGGACTTCACTTTTGTTTGCCCGTCTGAGCTGATCGCCTTCGATAAACGTTATGAAGAATTCCAGAAGCGCGGCGTTGAAGTAGTCGGCGTTTCTTTCGACTCTGAGTTTGTCCACAACGCATGGCGTAACACCCCTGTCGATAAAGGCGGCATTGGCCCGGTGAAATACGCAATGGTCGCCGACGTGAAGCGTGAAATTCAGAAAGCTTACGGTATCGAACATCCGGACGAAGGCGTTGCGCTGCGCGGCTCTTTCCTGATTGACGCAAACGGTATTGTTCGCCACCAGGTCGTAAACGATCTGCCGCTGGGTCGTAACATCGACGAAATGCTGCGTATGGTCGACGCGCTGCAGTTCCACGAAGAGCACGGCGATGTCTGCCCGGCGCAGTGGGAAAAAGGCAAAGAAGGCATGAACGCCTCTCCGGACGGCGTGGCTAAATACCTGGCTGAGAACATTTCCAGCCTGTAAGTCAGTGCATTGATAAAAGGCTCGCCATCGCGAGCCTTTTTTATGCGTGAGGTGTTACGAACCACCTCGCCTCAACGATTCATCCATACCGTCGCGGAAATCGCGGGTAAATTAAGTCTTCCCTCGCGGATGTCACCGCTTCCTGTTTTACATTGCCATCCGGCCACGTTCAGCAACGGCAACGCTTCCAGCGCCACTTCACAGGCCTCGCCCCGGTTAATCGCCACCAGCGCCCGCTGCTGCTGATAAACTCGCACGAATACCACTACGTCACCTTCGGCATACAGCGCCTGGCATCCGCCACGACGTAGCACCAGACTGCGCCGGCGCAGTTTCGCCATACGCTGGTACAGCGCCAGCAAGTTGCCGTCCTGCTTGCGTTCATCCCACGGGAACGGTTTGCGGCACATGGGGTCATTTGCGCCGTCCACGCCGACTTCATCGCCGTAATAAATACATGGCGGCATCTTCCACATCGGCCTGTAGCCACTGCCGCGCATTGCCGAAATGTTCCCCCACAATATAGTCTTCAGGCTGCGCCTCTTTTGCCGCCCGGGTAATGCCAGCGACGTGCTGCAAATTGTGGCGCGCCCCGCCCGCCTCGCCCAGTATATGTACGACATCCAGCCGCCAGCCGTCCATATTCCACGGTGCCTTTAGCTAGTGACGAACGATACTGTCCTCACCGCGATAGATCTCATCCACCAGCGTTTCTGATTGATAATCGAGTTTCGGCAGGCTCGGATAACCCAGCCAGTCCAGCGCCACGCCTTGTGGTGAAAAGGAGTACCAGTCGCGCAGCACAATCTCCTGACCCGCGGCATGATGGTAGTACACCCGGTCCTGATCGGCTTCACGCGTCGCGCTGCGGGCAAAACGATCCGGGAAGATCTGATAAAAAATTTGATCGGCGACCCACTGCGGGCCGCTATCCGGCGCATCAACGGCAAATTGTTCCAGACGCGCAGGCGGAAAACGGCTAAATCCCTGCGGCGTAAACCAAAGCTGGCGGTCATGCCAAAGCAATTTAAAACTGTAACGGCGACGGGGTTGCCCTAACGCGATATTGAGCGTCGCTCGCCACGCCGTCACGCCCGGCTGCGGCTGGCGGCGTTGTTTGCGCATCGCCAGTGAGATTTCTTCATTATCGAATTCTGAGCGCAACGTCACGCGAGACGGCGGATTTTCTCCGCTCAGCCACAGCGTAATGGTTAATTTATCGCTATGTTGCTTCACAAATGGGGCAACCGGTAAGTGCCAGGCATTCAACATCTCGTATCCCCTCTACTGAAAATGGGGCCACCTTGCCATAGAGATTTAAAGGATAACTCATCATCCAGGGGTTTATTAGGGGAGGAGACTCCAGGAGGAGAAGCGGCTCCGCTTATCCGGCCTACCGTTGCCTGCAGACCGGATAAGGCAGAGAAAAACGACTACGCCTGCGCCAATTGACGGTCGCGACGGCGTTTAAATATCCAGCCAATCAACAGCAGAACTATCCAGGCGAAGCCCACATACAGTGAGATGCGGGTATCCGGATGGTAGCCGATAAGCGCAATAATGAAGACCAGGAAAATCAGACCCGCTATCGTCGTTACGACACCGCCCGGCACCTTAAACTTCAACGCTTTTACCTCTTCCGGCGGTAAACGACGGCGGAAGGCGATTTGCGACAGCAGGATCATAATCCATACCCATACCGTCGCAAACGTCGCCAGCGAGGCAATCACCAGGAAGACGTTTTCCGGCATGATGTAGTTCAGGTAAACCGCAAACAGCAGCGCAATCGTCATCACCAGCACAGTGACCCACGGAATACCACGGCGTGACGTTTTAGCAAAGATTTTCGGCGCGCTCCCCTGCTCCGCCATACCATGCAGCATACGGCCTACGCCAAACACATCGGAGTTGATAGCGGAAAGCGAGGCGGTCAATACCACAAAGTTCAGAATGCTGGCGGCAAAGGTAATCCCCATATGCTGGAACGTCAGCACAAATGGGCTGCCGTCTGTGCCGACCTGATTCCACGGATAAATAGACATAATGACGAACAGCGTGCCGACATAAAATACCAGGATACGCATCGGTACTGAGTTAATAGCGCGCGGAATGGATTTCTCCGGGTCTTTCGCTTCCCCGGCGGTGATACCGATAATTTCAATCCCGCCGTAAGCGAACATCACCATTTGCAGCGACATGATCATTCCCAGCCAGCCATTGCTGAAGAAGCCGCCGTTGCTCCACAGGTTATGAATGCCGGTCGGCTGCCCGCCGTTGCCAATTCCCCACACAATGATGCCGATACCCGCGACAATCATGATAATAATGGTGGCGACTTTGAAGAAGGAGAACCAAAACTCCAGCTCGCCGAACACCTTGACGCTCATCAGGTTGATGGCGCAAATGATCAGCACCACGCTAAGCACCCAAATCCAGTGCGGCACGGCGGGGAACCAGACCCCCATGTAAATGCCGAACGCGGTCACGTCGGCAATGGCGACGATCAGGATCTCAAAACAGTAGGTCCAGCCGGTAATGTAGCCCGCAAGCGGGCCGAGGTTTTCCTGCGCATAGCGCGAAAATGAGCTGGCGGCAGGGTTGTGAACGGACATTTCCCCCAATGCGCGCATAATGATATATGCCGCGACCCCGCCAATAATATAGGCCAACAGCACGCTCGGCCCCGCCATTTTGATGGCGTCCGCCGAGCCGTAAAACAGGCCGGTGCCGATTGCCGAACCTAATGCCATAAAGCGAATGTGCCGGGTGCTCAGCCCACGCTTTAGCTTATTATTGCTTTCCATCAATTTCTGACCTATCAATACAATAAAAAACCACGGGGCGTTAAGCCCCGTGGTGTACACATATGTCAGCGATTTTAGTGAGCGCTGGAGGTCACCTGCCGACCCGCCGCGCGATCCCAGATAATCGCCAGGATCACCATCACCACCGTTGGCATCAACCACGCCAGTCCCTGTTCCGCCAGCGGCAAACGCTGACTCCAGGCTGGCAACATATCGCCAAAGGCAGATGCTTTGATGCCGTCAAGGATACCAAAAAGCAGACTGATAAACATGGCCGGCGCGATGATGCGGGTGGAATTATGCCACCATGAGCGGGTAAAACTTAATACAACCAGTGCGATACACGGCGGATAGATAGCGGTCAGCACCGGAATGGAGATTTGAATCAGATGGCTCAGTCCAAGGTTTGACACCACCATCGAGAAGCCGCCGAGAATAAAGACCAGCGTGCGGTAAGACAGCGGAATATACTGCGCGAAAAACTCAGCGCAGGCGCAGGTCAGCCCCACCGCCGTCACCAGACACGCGATAAAGATCAGCGCCGCCAGCAGGAAGCTTCCCGCGCCGCCAAAGGTATGCTGAACGTAAGCATGAAGAATCGCCGCGCCGTTCGCTGACTGATCGACCAGCGTCGCGCTGTCAGAACCTAAGCGGAACAAGGCAAGGTAAAGCAGCGTCAGCCCCACGCCCGCCATCAGGCCGGCCCAGACCGTGTAACGCGTCAACAGGCGCGCTTCGGTCACGCCGCGAGAACGCGCCGCGTTCACAATAACGATACCAAACACCATCGCGCCAAGCGTATCCATCGTCAGATAGCCGTTCACAAATCCGTTAGAAAAGGCCGCATTCTGATAAGCGTCCAGGGCGTTGCTGATTGGACCGGCAGGCCAAACGATAGCCGCGACGGAAAGGATGACCAGCGCAATAATTTTCAACGGCGCCAGGAAATTCCCCACCGTATCCAGCAGCTTACCCGGATAGAGGGAAACCAGAATAACGATAGCGAAATAGACCACGCTGTAAATCAGCAACGGCATTGCAGAATCGCCGGTCAACGGAGCGATACCGACCTCAAACGACACCGTCGCGGTACGCGGCGTCGCAAATAACGGCCCGACGGCCAGATAGCAAACGGTCGCCAACAGGAGTCCCGCCACTTTACCAATCGGCGTACTGAGGCTGTCTACGCCGCCGCCGACTTTCGCCAGCGCCACAACAGTAAGAACCGGTAGCCCCACGGCGGTAATCAGAAAGCCAATAGCGGCTGTCCAGACGTGTTCACCCGCCTGCAAACCGACCATAGGAGGAAAGATAATGTTGCCTGCGCCAACGAACAGCGCAAATGTCATAAAGCCCAGGGCGATGATATCGCGCGATTTTAACTGATGGGTCATAAAGTCTTACTGCCTGTGGATGGTGATGTTGTAAACATTAAAATTTTTGCCTTTCCCGGAGGATTATAAAGCGGCGTTTTTTATCAATTTCAGCGGGAAAAGCTCCCGGACCGATGCGGCGAAGAATTGTTTTTCGATTTACCGCGCAAATGCAGTCGTAATGACAGCACCTGAAGCGCAATTTAAACGCTTATAACGTTTTAAAGCAAGGTGGGATCTAAAAACCAGATGAATATAGCGATATGAAATTTACAACCAGAATAAAACACCATTCTCATGAAAAAGTTATGGCTAATCATGCGAACAAAAAATCACCAAACGTTGAATGTTTCAACGAGCCCGTCTTAACTGCAAAGAAAATAAGCCAGCATCCGCTGGCTTATGGAAAGTTATACTTACGAAAGGCAATTAATCGCTATTTTTGGCAATTAAACGTTCCGGCAGCACAAAGCTAAATCGCGTTTCTTTGCCAGGCGAACTGTCGATTTCAAGGCGGCTTTCATGGTGATTCAACGCATGTTTCACAATCGCCAATCCCAGGCCGCTGCCGCCCGTTTGCCGCGAACGCGCTTTATCGACACGGTAGAAGCGTTCGGTCAGACGAGGAATATGCTCGGCAGCAATCCCCGGACCGTTATCTTGAATGCAAAATTCAGCGCCATGCGCGGCACGTCGCCAGCTCACCGTAATATGCGTTCCCGCCGGCGTATGGTTTACCGCGTTATACACCAGGTTTGAGATCGCGCTACGTAGCTGCTCTTCGTTGCCCAGAACGCTAAGACTATCGTCGACCTCAAACGTAAAGGTATGTTTCTGCTGGCTGAGCGTCTGCGCTTCCCGCTCCACGACCCGCAGCATCATCGGTACATCCACTTTTTCATTTAATAACAGCGCCGGGGCCGCCTCAATTTTAGACAGAGTAAGCAGTTGTTTTACCAGCCCTTCCATACGATACGTTTGCTCGCGCATCGTATGCAGCGCTTTCTCTCGCGTCGCCCCCTCCAGCGCCTGTTCCTGCATCATTTCCAGATAGCCTTGCAATACCGTCAATGGCGTACGCAATTCATGGCTAACGTTGGCGAAAAAGTTACGCCTGGCGCCTTCAAGCTGATGCATGTGCGTCACATCGCGCGCTACCATCAGAAGTTGTTTATCGGTATAAGGCATGACGCGGATCTCCAGGTGCCGCCCGGTATTGAGCACCAAATGAAGCGGACGGGTGAAATCACGCGTTTTTAAATACTGGGTAAACTCCGGATAACGCAGTAGATTGAGAATATTCTGCCCGTTGTCATCCGGCCAGCGTAGCCCCAGTATCTGTTGCGCCAAACCGTTACACCAAAAAATGCCGCCCTCTTCTGTGGTCAGTACCACGGCATCAGGCAGCGACTCCGCACCGCTGCGAAAACGTTTAATCAGGTTCCCCAGCTCGCGGCGACGCTTCTTATTTCGCAACTGCATCTGGTGTAAACCGTATAACAGCGGTTCCCAACTTCCCCGTCCCGGCGGCGGCGTCATACTTCTGTCGACCCAAAGCCACCAGGAGAGACGTAATAAATTCCAGAAATGCCAGACAAGCAGTCCCGTCACCGCCGCCAGTAAAAACCACGGCAGATAACCCAAAAAAGCGCTAAGGATAAGCGCGGGGATGCAACAGAGCACCAGCTCCAGCACCAGCCTTTTCCATGACAGCCGTTCCAGCACGCGTCATACTCCCTCAAGAATGGAAAGCCTTCTCCGCCAGAAACCTGTGATCAACTGGCGGAAAAGGCATTAAAAGCGGGTCGAAAAACGATACCCTGTCCCGCGTACCGTTTGCACCATCCGGTCGTGGCCGCTGTGCTCCAGCGCCTTACGCAAACGGCGAATATGCACGTCGACCGTCCGGTCTTCAACGTACACATTGGTGCCCCAGACATGATTGAGTAGCTGCTCGCGACTGTAAACCCGTTCCGGGTGCGTCATAAAGAAATGGAGTAATTTAAATTCGGTCGGCCCCATATCCAGCGGGCTGTCGCCGGTCATCACGCGGTGAGAGCCTGGATCAAGGCTCAGTCCCTGCATCTCGATCACCTCTTCGACCGCCATCGGCGAGATGCGCCGCATAACGGCTTTAATGCGCGCCACCAACTCCTTGGGGGAAAACGGCTTGGTAATGTAATCGTCAGCGCCGGTTTCCAGCCCGCGCACGCGATCTTCTTCCTCACCTCTCGCGGTCAGCATAACCACAGGAATATCCCGGGTCATGGCTTCACGTTTAAGATGTTTAATAAACTGTAACCCTGACCCGCCGGGCAACATCCAGTCAAGAAGGATGAGATCCGGCCAGGGTTCATTAAGTTTATTCACCGCACTGTCATAATCTTCGGCTTCTACGGGCTGAAAGCCATTTTGTTCGAGCACAAAGCACACCATTTCACGGATCGGCGCCTCATCTTCTACGACCAGAATACGTCTCGCCATAATTTGCCCTGTTAGTCGTTAGTTATCAATGCCGCGCCATTATGCGTCAGATTTATGACAGATTTATGAAAAAAAAGGCGGCATTGACAGCATGTTGATGATTTATGACAGCGGTGAAACCGTGCATTACCGTATATCGGCGGTAAATTGCGCCCAAAAATGGAGGGGATGACGTGTATAATCCCGTTCACGCTTTTTTTGCATGGAACAATTATGCGCATCCTCCACACCTCTGACTGGCATCTGGGACAAAACTTCTACAGTAAAAGCCGCGCCGCGGAGCATCAGGCTTTTCTGGACTGGCTGCTGGAGACCGCGCAGACCCATCAGGTGGATGCCATTATTGTCGCTGGCGATATTTTTGATACCGGTTCGCCGCCAAGCTATGCCCGAGAACTTTATAACCGTTTCGTCGTTAATTTACAGCAAACGGGCTGTCATCTGGTGGTGCTGGCTGGTAATCATGATTCCGTCGCCACGCTAAACGAGTCGCGCGACATTCTGGCGTTTCTCAATACAACCGTGATCGCCAGCGCGGGCTATGCACCGCAGCTACTTCATCGTCGCGACGGTTCTCCGGGCGCCGTACTGTGCCCCATTCCCTTTTTGCGCCCGCGCGACATTATTACCAGTCAGGCGGGATTATCCGGCAGCGAGAAACAGCAGCAACTTCTTCATGCGATTGCCGATTATTATCAACAGCAGTATCAGGAAGCGTGCCAGCTACGCGGCGAACGAAAGCTGCCGGTTATCGCGACGGGACATTTAACCACCGTCGGCGCCAGCAAAAGCGATGCGGTTCGCGACATTTATATCGGTACGCTGGATGCCTTTCCGGCGCAGCATTTCCCCCCAGCGGATTATATCGCATTGGGACACATTCACCGCGCGCAATGTGTCGGCGGCACAGAGCATATCCGCTATTGCGGCTCGCCCATCGCCCTCAGCTTTGATGAGTGCGGCAAAAGCAAATGCGTGCATCTGGTGACCTTCGAGCAGGGGAAATGGCAAAGTACCGAAAGTCTGGCTGTCCCCGTGACTCAACCGTTGGCGGTTTTAAAAGGCGACCTGGCGTCAATTACCGAACAGCTTGAGCAGTGGCGCGGCGTTGAGCAATCGCCTCCCGTCTGGCTGGATATTGAAATCACCACCGATGATTATCTGCACGATATCCAACGCAGAATACAGACGCTAACGGAGTCGCTACCCGTAGAGGTGTTACTGGTGCGCCGTAGCCGCGAACAGCGCGAGCGCTCGCTGGCGAACGAACGGCGGGAAACATTAAGCGAGCTTAGCGTGGAAGAGGTTTTTGCGCGGCGTCTGGCGCTGGAAGCGTTAGATCCCCCGCAGCGCGAGCGCCTGAATCAGCTCTTTTCCAGCACGCTCTACGCGTTGAATGAGGAGCATGAGGCATGAAAATTCTCAGTTTGCGTCTGAAAAACCTGAACTCGCTGAAAGGAGAATGGAAGGTCGATTTTACCGCCGAACCGTTTGTCAGTAACGGGTTATTCGCCATTACCGGCCCGACCGGCGCGGGAAAAACCACCTTGCTTGACGCCATCTGCCTGGCGCTGTACCACGAAACGCCGCGCCTGAATACGGTATCACAGTCGCAAAACGATTTGATGACGCGCGATACGGCGGAATGTCTGGCCGAAGTGGAGTTTGAGGTAAAAGGCGAGGCCTGGCGCGCGTTCTGGAGCCAGAACCGAGCCCGAAATCAGCCTGACGGCAATCTCCAGGCCCCACGCGTGGAGCTGGCGCGGTGTTCAGACGGAAAGATCTTTGCCGATAAGGTAAAGGATAAACTGGAGATGATCGCCACGTTGACCGGGCTGGACTACGGGCGCTTCACCCGTTCGATGTTGTTATCACAGGGGCAGTTCGCCGCCTTTCTTAACGCCAAAGCGAAAGAGCGCGCAGAGCTTCTGGAGGAGCTCACTGGCACTGAGATTTACGGGCAGATCTCCGCACAGGTATTTGAAAAACATAAATCAGCCCGTCTCGAACTGGAAAAGTTACAAGCGCAGGCCAGCGGCGTCGCCCTATTGGCGGACGAACAGTTACAGCAACTGGAAGCCAGTTTGCAGGCGCTTACTGACGAAGAGAAACGCCTGCTGGCCGACCAGCAGGGACAGCAGCAGCACCTTCACTGGCTGACCCGAAAAAACGAGCTCCACACTGAATTACACGCCCGGCAGCAGGCGCTGTACGCGGCGCAAGAGGCGCGAGAAAAAGCGCAGCCGCAGCTCGCGGCGTTGACTCTGGCGCAACCTGCTCGCCAGTTGCGCCCGCATTGGGAGCGCATTCAGGAACAAACCCGCGCCGTTGAGCGTGTTCGTCAGCACAGTGATGAAGTGAATGCTCGCTTACAAAGCGCGTATCGCCTGCGCCAGCGTATCCACGCCTGCGCGCATCGACAATTCACGCAACTGAACGCCACAGGGCAACGGTTGAAGACATGGCTGGCGGAACACGACGGCATCCGCGTCTGGCGCAGCGAACTGGCGGGGTGGCGAGCATTATTAACACAACAATCCCACGATCGGGCGCAACTGAGCCAATGGCAACAGCAGTTGCTGAGCGATACGCGTCAGCGTGATGCGCTACCGCCGCTCACGCTCGACCTCACGCCACAGGCCCTGGCGGAAGCCAGGGCATTGCATACCCGACAGCGTCCGCTACGCCATCGTCTCGCCGCGCTTCAGGGGCAAATTCTCCCGAAACAAAAGCGCCAGGCGCAGCTACAGGCAGCTATCGCGCGTCATCATCAGGAGCAGACGCAATACACCCAACATCTGGCGGATAAACGCCTGAGTTATAAGACTAAAGCGCAGGAGCTTGCGGACGTTCGCACTATTTGCGAGCAGGAGGCGCGCATCAAAGATCTGGAAAGCCAGCGGGCGCACTTACAGTCCGGCCAGCCGTGTCCGCTTTGCGGCTCGACGACGCACCCCGCCATCGCCGCCTATCAGGCGCTGGAACTGAGCGCGAATCAAACCCGCCGCGACGCGCTGGAAAAAGAGGTCAAAACGCTGGCGGAAGAAGGCGCGGCGCTGCGAGGACAGTTAGATGCCTTAACGCAACAATTACAGCGGGATGAAAGCGAGGCGCAGTCGTTGTTGCAGGAGGAGCAAGCGCTTACTGAGGAATGGCAAACGCTGTGCGCTACGCTGGGCGTTCAGCTCCAGCCGCAAGAAGACCTCGCGGGCTGGCTGACCGCCGCGGAAGAGCATGAGCAACAGTTGGATCAGCTCAGCCAGCGTCATGCTCTACAAACGCAAATCGCGGCGCATACTGAACAGGTAGCGCGCTTTACCGCGCAGATTGCGCAGCGTCAGGCGTCGCTGACGGCTGATTTGGCGCAGTATAAGCTTTCCCTTCCTGCGCCAGAAGACGAGGCCGCATGGCTGAATGAGCGCGTCGACGAAGCGAAAATATGGCAACGGCGTCAGACAGAGTTCGCGGATTTGCAAACGCAGATCGACAGGCTTACCCCGTTGCTGGAGACGCTACCGCAAACGGATACCGTGGATTCCGACGATGACGTGCCGCTGGATAACTGGCGGCAGGCGCATGATGAGTGCGTGTCATTACAAAGCCAGTTGCAAACCCTGCAGGAACAGACGACACAGGAGCAGCAGCGCGCCGCCGAGGCGATAGCGCACTTTGATGCAGCGTTAAAAAATAGCCCGTTTGACAGCCAGGCAACGTTCCTGGCGGCGTTGCTGGATGAAGAGACCGTGACCCGTCTGGAAAAACAACAACAAACGCTGGAAAGTCAGCTACAACAAGCGAAGGCGTTAAGCGCGCAGTCCGCGCAGGCGCTGGCTGACCATCAGCAACAGCCGCCCGCCGGTCTGGACCCAACGTGTACGGCGGAGCAGCTCGCGCAGCGGCTGGCGCAGTTGGCGCAACAACTGCGTGAAAACACGACACGTCAGGGGGAAATCCGCCAGCAAATTAAACAGGATGCAGATAATCGGCAGCGCCAACGGGCGCTGATGGCGGAAATGAAGCAAGCCTCTCAGCAAGTGGAAGACTGGGGCTATCTCAATGCGTTGATCGGCTCTAAAGAAGGTGATAAGTTCCGCAAATTCGCCCAGGGACTGACGCTGGATAATCTGGTCTGGCTGGCGAATCACCAGCTCACCCGCCTGCATGGCCGCTATTTGTTGCAGCGCAAAGCCAGCGACGCGCTGGAACTGGAGGTTGTCGATACCTGGCAGGCCGACGCCGTGCGCGATACGCGAACGTTATCAGGCGGCGAAAGCTTCCTGGTCAGCCTGGCGCTGGCGCTGGCGTTATCAGATTTGGTCAGCCATAAAACGCGCATTGATTCTTTGTTCCTCGACGAAGGCTTCGGCACGCTTGATAGCGAAACGCTGGACGCCGCGCTGGATGCGCTCGACGCGCTGAATGCCAGCGGGAAGACCATCGGTGTGATTAGCCACGTGGAAGCCATGAAAGAACGTATCCCCGTGCAGATAAAAGTGAAAAAAATCAATGGACTTGGTTATAGCAAACTGGACAAAGCGTTTGCCGTGGAGTAACGCCAGTGTCATCCTGGGCACAACATACTGTCATGACATAGCATAATAATGAATACACAAAGACGGATAAGGAATGGTATTACCTCGCGCTTATCCGCAAGCTATATGTTGATTGGCTGTGACAATTCACAGCCGCAGCGCGCAACATGCGCCTTTATTTTCGGCAGGTGGTATGAAAAAAGTTATTTTTTCTTTGGCGCTGGGTACGTTCGGCCTGGGGATGGCCGAGTTTGGCATTATGGGCGTGCTGACGGAGCTGGCACGCGATGTCGGAATAACGATTCCCGCCGCCGGGCATATGATCTCGTTTTACGCCTTCGGCGTCGTGCTGGGCGCTCCCATTATGGCGCTCTTTTCCAGCCGCTTTTCGCTTAAACATATACTGCTGTTTCTGGTCATGCTGTGCGTGATGGGCAATGCCATATTTACCTTTTCCTCGTCATATCTGATGCTCGCCGTCGGCAGACTGGTTTCCGGCTTTCCGCACGGCGCCTTTTTTGGCGTCGGCGCCATTGTCTTGTCAAAGATTATCCGCCCCGGGAAGGTCACCGCCGCCGTCGCGGGTATGGTTTCAGGGATGACGGTGGCGAATCTGGTGGGCATTCCGTTCGGCACGTACCTGAGCCAGGAATTTAGCTGGCGCTACACCTTTTTATTGATCGCGGTTTTCAACATCGCTGTGCTCACCGCAATTTTCTTCTGGGTGCCGGATATTCGCGACAAAGCCCAAGGCAGCCTGCGCGAGCAGTTCCACTTCTTGCGTAGCCCCGCGCCGTGGCTCATTTTCGCCGCCACGATGTTCGGCAATGCGGGCGTTTTTGCCTGGTTCAGCTATATCAAGCCATTTATGATGTACATCTCCGGTTTTTCGGAGACGAGCATGACGTTTATTATGATGCTGGTCGGGCTGGGGATGGTGTTAGGCAATCTGTTAAGCGGCAAACTCTCCGGCAGATATACTCCGCTGCGCATCGCGGTAGTGACTGACCTCGTTATCGTGCTCTCTCTCATGGCGCTCTTTTTCTTCAGCGGATACAAAACAGCATCGCTGACTTTCGCGTTTATCTGCTGTGCTGGTCTGTTTGCGCTCTCTGCGCCGCTGCAAATCCTGCTGCTGCAAAACGCCAAAGGCGGCGAACTGCTGGGCGCGGCGGGAGGACAAATCGCGTTTAATCTCGGTAGCGCGATTGGCGCCTGGTGCGGGGGGCTGATGCTGACACTAGGTTTTACGTACCACTACGTGGCGCTTCCCGCCGCCCTGCTCTCGTTTTCCGCCATGTCGTCGTTGCTGGTATACGGACGTCTAAAACACAAGCAGCCATCGGTCACGCCGGTTGCCGGATGACGCCATCCGGCTAAAAACGTTACGCCGGCGGCCATATGCGAAGCGCCTCATTTCACGCGCCTGTTGACCACCTGGTCTTAACTGGAATTTAAATGCCTGTAGTCGTTTCACAGGTCAAATTATACTTTGGTCTATGAAAAAAGAAGCCGATATCCGACGTGGAAGACACTGTGTTTTCCTGACGAATGTTCACCTGGTCTTTGTCACCAAATACCGACGCCAGATTTTTGACCATGACGCGATAGAAAAGCTACGCACTTACTTTTCAAATATATGTGCTGATTTTGAAGCTGAACTGGTTGAAATGGATGGCGAACCAGATCACGTCCATTTGTTAATTAACTCTCCTCCCAAACTGGCGATATCCAGTCTGGTAAACAGCCTCAAAGGCGTATCGAGTAGGTTACTGCGACGAGATCGACCAGATATTGCAGTCAGGTATTACTACAAAGGCGTTTTGTGGAGTCCCAGCTATTTTGCCAGTAGCTGCGGAGGTGCGCCAATATCCGTCATCCGCCAATACATTGAACAACAGCAAACACCTGGTTAGGTGGAAAACCGCTGCTCTCCTGCATCATCAAGCGCAATGACTTCCGTTTTTGTGCCGCCTAAATCGATACCAATACGCACATACCGCTCCTCATTTTTTGGGAATATCAACAGGGTAGAATTCACCGTTCTGATTGGCAATGCAAGCCTGCCGACAATTCGTTACTATACCGCCTGGATTTAACGACAAGGCCGTGGAAATTATCATGCTGTGGTTCAAAAATTTAATGGTTTACCGTCTTAGCCGCGATATTACATTACGCGCCGAAGAGATGGAGAAACAGCTCGCCTCAATGACGTTTACCCCATGCGGTAGCCAGGATATGGCCAAAATGGGCTGGGTTCCGCCGATGGGCTCTCACAGCGATGCGTTAACGCACACCGCCAATGGCCAAATTATTATTTGCGCGCGCAAAGAAGAGAAAATCCTGCCATCGCCAGTGATCAAACAGGCACTGGAGGCGAAAATCCAGAAACTGGAAGCCGATCAGGGTCGCAAGCTGAAGAAGACGGAAAAAGATTCCCTGAAGGATGAAGTGTTGCATTCGTTGCTGCCGCGCGCGTTTAGCCGCTTCAGTCAGACAATGATGTGGATTGATACCGTTAACGGCCTGATTATGGTTGACTGCGCCAGCGCGAAAAAAGCGGAAGATACTTTGGCGCTACTGCGTAAAAGTCTTGGCTCGCTGCCGGTCGTCCCGCTGGCGCTGGAAAATCCGATTGAGCTGACGCTCACAGAGTGGGTGCGCTCCGGGACGGTCGCTCAGGGTTTCCAGTTGCTGGACGAAGCCGAATTGAAAGCGATGCTGGAAGATGGCGGCGTGATCCGCGCGAAAAAGCAGGATCTGGTCAGCGACGAGATCGCCGTTCATATTGAAGCGGGTAAAGTGGTCACGAAGCTGGCGCTCGACTGGCAGCAGCGCATTCAATTCGTCATGTGCGACGACGGCTCCATTAAGCGTCTGAAATTCTGCGATGAGCTGCGCGATCAGAACGAAGATATCGACCGGGAAGATTTTGCCCAACGTTTTGACGCGGACTTTATCCTGATGACCGGCGAGCTGGCGGCGCTGATTCAAAGCCTGGTGGAAGGATTAGGCGGCGAAGCGCAGCGCTAACCAGAGGGTCCCCTCTCCGGCGGAGAGGGGGCTCACCGTTACAAATAGCGGCACAGATACGAGGTGGGCTCAGCAACCTGGAGATGAAACTCGCTGTGGCCAGACACATTAAACACCTCACCGGCTGTATACACTTTCCATTCGACAGTTCCCGGCAACAGTACCTTCAACGCGCCGCTCACAACCGTCATCTCTTCGGGTTCGGCGGTGCCAAAGGTATACTCCCCTTCCGCCATCACACCAACGCTGGCCCGGCCGGTGCTACTGCTGGTAAATCCAATAGACTTCACTTTCCCGGAAAAGTATTCATTGCTTTGTAGCATAATCAGGCCCCGTCTCATTATTAAATTAACACCCAATATAGAGTCCTGACGTTCGGCCTGTCACGTAAAATTAGACAAGCAGTTCTGAAGCTAAGCGCGCAATCAAAACATTAGAGAGTAAAACCGGCACATCCAGCGCCTGCTGTAAAATATCCCGATGACGCTGATGAAACCCCAGACAATCAAGCATAATGACGTCCGCGCCTTGATCCAGTAGCGCCTGCCCGGCATCAATTAACTGTTGCTCAGAACCGTGAACCGGATTCGCCAGCGAATACACCGGCGGCATTTGCAATACCTGCCATTTTTTCTCCTGGGCCGCCAGAAGTTCTGCAACAGGCACAATCACGCCAACCTGATGCCCATCCACAATAGAGGCGACAAGCGGTGGAATAATACGCAGCGGCTCAAGCAAAATAGAATTACGGACAGCCATACTTTTAATCGCCGCGGTGCTCATCAGTATAATGACATCATAACCCTGGTTATCCAGCACCTCGACAACGCTCTGTAAATCTCGCTCCACCTTCTGGCGGGAAACATGGGCTATCTGGTTATCATTCAGCAACGTCAAAAGCGGATCGTCGCCAGGCTCTACAGCGTAATCCGCCATAACGTCTTCCCGGCTCATTTTTCCCAGCAGGCTATGATGGGTGATGTGTTGTTCGTCGATGTATTCCGTCAGAAGCGGTAACACTTCGCTCATTGGCACAACGCCGATTGTGAGGATTGCCAACGACGCACTCATTTTTATTCCACCTTATTACTTCGTCGTAATTCCTGGGCAAATATGCACACGTCCACCGCGCTACCTGCCCTACAAATCTCAGAAAGCGTAGCAGCAGATGAGCAACGTATTGTGTAAAGATTCCAAATAACTCCAATATTGTATTGTTATCGCTTAATTTACGGTTTTGGTTGTCAGTATAAATGTTTCAAGAATGTGATGAAGATACAATTCAGGGGTACTCAGAATCCCTTCCGAGTGGTTCATGCGTCTATGATTTATCCGGATCTTCGTAACGTTTTTTCGCATCCATCGCTTCTTCTGCAGTCGGATGCTCGCTGATGAGCGAATCAGGTTTTGGATGGTCAGCCCGTAGCTGATACCACGTCACCGTCTGGCCAGGCACGCCTTTTTCAATGGTGACGATATAAGCTTCCCGCGGATAAGGTGGTCTGGTTGGCATAGTGTTTCCTTTATTCTGGGTGAGCGTTAAGTATAGACATCTCCCTGTAACCGTTGCATCGACGGCGGCAGCGCCGCAATAATTTCAGAAACGACCTGGGCCGGCGCTTTCGTCGCGTCAATAATGTAATGCGCCGTTTCGCGATACAACGCGTCACGCTGCTCAAGCACTTCCCGAACCTCTTCGCTCAACGGCTTGCCGGTGAGGGTCGGGCGCAGATCCGCTTCAGGTTCAGCCTCAAGCCGGTTAACCAGCGTGGATACCGGCGCGCACAGATAAATCACTACGCCAACACGGTGCATATAACGTCGGTTATACTCCGTGAGAATAATACCGCCCCCCGTCGCCACGACAGTCGAAGGCGCGCTCACCGCTTCCAGGGCCGCGGTTTCCCGGGCGCGGAACCCTCCCCAGCCTTCTTTTTCAACGATATCAGCGACGCTCATCTGCACGTGCGATTGCAGCCAGTGGTCGGTATCTGCAAACCGGAAACCGGTTGCCTGCGCCAGCGCCATACCGATGGTGGTTTTCCCACAGCCCCGCGGGCCAACAAGATAAAGAGGTTGCATCATAGCAGGCGTTCCCCCAGGAACTGCGCATACGCAGGATTTGATATCAGCAATGTTATAATCATATCATCTAACTAGTACAACGCATAAATGTAAATAATAATTTACACAAAGGTACTAAAGTCACAATATTAGTACTATAGCAAGAATCAGAAACGAATAAACTGTAAATATTTCATTACACGATTTATTTTTTACGCTGACTTTCCAGCCACCACTTATCCAGCTCGGCGGCAAAATGCTGACGATCGCGCGGCGAGAGACTGTTTGGTCCCCCCGTTTGTACGCCGCTGGCGCGTAGCGTGTCCATAAAGTCACGCATCGTCAGACGTTCGCGAATCGTGGCGTCGCTATAGCGTTCTCCCCGGGGATTAAGAGCCGCAGCGCCTTTTTCCAGCACTTCAGCCGCCAGCGGAATGTCCGCGGTAATCACCAGATCGCCCGCTTCGCATTGACGCACGATTTCGTTATCCGCCACGTCAAACCCGGCGGCCACGCGGAGCGTGCGGATAAAACGCGAAGGCGGCACGCGCAAGGCCTGATTGGCAACCAGAATAAGCGGCAACTGCATCCGTTCGGCGGCGCGGTACAAAATTTCTTTAATGACATTCGGACACGCATCCGCATCCACCCAGATGGTCATAATGTCTCCCGTACGGTATACAATCTTTTATTGTCTCGCGCTTTTGCCTTTCATCAAAGTGCTGTTTCTCCTTCTGCCCGTTTTCAATCCGCGTTAAGCTAACCATTCCCCATAACACACAAACATAGGGAGTGACGAGATGGAGAAGAAAATCGGTTTTATTGGCTGCGGTAATATGGGCAAGGCTATTCTTGGCGGACTGATTGCCAGCGGTCAGGTACTTCCCGGTCAGATCTGGGTCTACACCCCCTCCCCCGATAAAGTTGCCGCCCTGCATGACCAGTACGGCATTAATGCGGCGCAAAGCGCGCAGGAGGTCGCTCAGGTCGCGGATATCGTTTTCGGCGCGGTAAAACCGGGCATTATGGTGAAAGTGCTCAGTGAAATCTCCTCCAGCCTGAACAAAGACTCGCTGGTGGTCTCTATCGCCGCAGGCGTAACGCTTGATCAGCTTGCGCGCGCGCTGGGACATGACCGTAAAATCATTCGCGCTATGCCGAATACGCCATCGCTGGTCAACGCAGGAATGACCTCCGTCACGCCAAACGCGCTGGTCACACCGGAAGATACGGCTGATGTCCTGAATATTTTCCGCTGCTTTGGCGAGGCGGAAGTGATTGCTGAGCCGATGATCCATCCGGTGGTTGGCGTGAGCGGATCTTCGCCGGCCTATGTCTTTATGTTTATCGAGGCGATGGCGGACGCTGCCGTTCTGGGCGGTATGCCTCGCGCTCAGGCCTATAAATTCGCCGCGCAGGCCGTTATGGGGTCGGCGAAAATGGTACTCGAAACCGGAAAGCATCCCGGCGAACTGAAAGATATGGTGTGCTCGCCTGGCGGAACGACGATTGAAGCCGTACGCGTTCTGGAAGAACGTGGCTTCCGCGCTGCGGTAATAGAAGCGATGACGAAGTGTATGGAAAAATCAGAGGCGCTCAGTAAATCCTGAAGCCCGGCTGGACGTCATGCCGCCACTTCGGTGCGGTTACGTCCGGCATTCTTTGCTTTATAAAGCGCCATATCCGCAGACTTTAGCCATTCCCGATAATGACCGATTTGTGGCGTTAACGGCGCCACGCCCACGCTGATACGTAACATGACCTGCGGCGCGCCCGGCAAGCGTAAGGTATTTAGCCGTTCATGCACTCGCGACATGGCGGTAATCGCGCTGTCTGCCGGCGTTCCGCACATAATCACCGCGAATTCGTCGCCGCCAAAGCGCCCGATAATATCACTCCCGCGTAGCGTTATCTGTAATTGACGCGTCAGGGCGATAATAGCCTCATCCCCAACATCATGCCCCCAGGTGTCGTTAATGCTCTTAAAATGATCGATGTCGATAATCAACAATGTCGCCTCCCGATGGTGGCGTCGGCTGTGATCGAATTCATTACGTAATAAAATTTCCCAGTGGCGTCGGTTATAGACGCCGGTCATGCCATCCCGCGAGCTCATCGCCTGCAAGCGTCGCTTATGTTCCGCTAATTTAATGGCCGTTTGATAACTTACCCAGGCGAACAAAAGCGGATACAACATAATGACGGGCAAAGAGAGCGTGACTTCCAGCGACGAGCTTCGCATAGCGACGGGTAGCCCGGTAAGCTGCAACGTCACCAGACATGACGCCAGCAAAAGCCCCATTCCGGCAGTGAATAGCCGCCGCCCGCCAGCCCCCATCAGATTCATGCTCATCATCATAAACAGCGCGGCGGCAGGCAACATATTGACGCCCATCAGCGCGATCCACATGCCGGAGAGGATCGCATCCACTTTCAGGTTGTAAATTTCCTGACGTAGCGGATCAAGGGCTTTCGCCGACCACTGCCACGCCAGATGCGGCCAGACAAAAGACCAGCCGACCAGCAACAGCCACCAGCCGCCAAAGACAGGTTGCGTCACTAACACGGCGGCCACCGGTAAAAACATCCCCCCTAACCCCACCGCACGCGGTAGCCTGATGCGCCGGGCGAAGCGCAACCCGGAGCGCTGACGATCATCAGAAGGGTCAGGCGGCGCTACCGCCTGTTCAACCGCTTTTCGGTAAAAATTTTCATCATTCATTATTTTTGGGAACATTTAGAAACAATTTTCCCAAATTATAGAAACAGAGCGCATGGAGGAAGTATGAAATTTCGGGTGAGTGTTTTTCAGGGCTCACCCGATAGCACTACGCCGCTTTTTTCAGGCAGGCGCTCATAAACTTGCTACGGTCATCGCCTTTCAGAGATTGTTCCGTCGCCTGAACATTGCATTCACGCATTTTCTGCTGTTGCGGCGTCAGGCTTTTCTCGCCAGGGGCTGACTGACTGTTTTTCAGGCAGTCGCTAAGGTAAGTTTTACGCGCATCGCCTTTCAGCGCTTGCGCTGTCGCCTGCTGATTACAGGTCGTCATGCGCTGCTGTTGCGGCGTTAACGGTTTCTCGGTTGCGCCGACGGCGGTTAAAAAGACCAGGCCAAAAAATAAAGTCACCAGTAATGTTATTTTCATAGCACCATCCTTTTGTCAGTGTACACATTACACGTTGTCCCTTTGGGAGATATCCCAGGGACTTTATATAAGTCTGGCTGTTACTGGCAAAAATACCACCCGGCAGTAAAAGTATTACTTACCGTTAGCAATATAGGCTTTATTGATTGACAAACCGTAGGCTACTGTGCAATTCGATTATCCACAGTCACACTGGCAGGATACAGAAGAACAACGCATAACGTTACACTGTTATTACCATAGCCGCTTCGTTTTTATTTTGCTCTGTATTAACTATTAACCAGAAGAAAATAAAAACGAAGCAGCTATGTTATTTCATAAAAGTAACGTTATAACAACTGTGTTGTTTTAGATACGATTAGTGCCGGGGGTGTCTCAGCAACTTTTTTACATATTGGCGCAGCAATTCCGTATCGTGATCAGGAACGCTGGCATCCGGCTTTACGCCTTCAAGTGCCCCTTCTACCTGACGTATCAACATCTCCTGCTCGCTTTGCGCCATGTTACGTAACATTGCTGTGACGATAATCTCTAACGCTTCTACCTGAGCAACCAGTTCTTTCGACTCTTCTTCTTTTTGGGCTAGCTTAAGCAACAACTCTGCTATGAGATTTTTCATGACCATATTTCCTTATTAGTTCCAGGATGACGTTATCACTATGAAGAACCACTGCCTAGAGGCTGAAAGTACTATTTTTATGATACAGGAAGAACTTTACACAAATAATTATCAATGTCGCCGCAGCGAAACGTTTCTCAGACCGTAAACGAGACGATAATAAACCATCAAAAAACAATAATCACGCTATATCATAATTTAAAGTTATGCCATCTATAGAAAAACTTCACGGATAAAGAATATATCTTTTAATTTAAACCATATCGTAACGGCAGAAGCGCCGTTACGATGCACCGCTATTGGCCTTTCGCTTTTTGCGCGTTACGCCGACGACGTAACGCCAGAGTCAGTTGCCCAATATTGATCAATACGATCGCCGCCGTAGCGATAAAAACCCAGCGGAAACCGGCCATCGCCGATACCGTCGCGCCCATCAACGGCCCAACCACGTTGCCCAGGTACATAAATGACTGGTTGTAGCCAAAAATACGTCCGGTAATTTGGTCGCTGGAGTATTTCACCAATAGCGTTTGTACGGCGGGTAACATCGCGCCATCGGCAAAGCCTAACAAGAAACGCAACAGCCCCAACTGGAACGGCGTGGTGACCCAGGACATCGCGAAGAAAAGCAGCACTGCGCAGATAAGCGTGGCCATCAGAATTCTTTCCGTGCCGATTCTGTCGCCAAGTTTTCCCAGGCGAGGCGCGGAGATAAGCGCGGAGATACCGGGCACCGAGGCAATTAACCCGCTAAGAAAGGCGATGTTATTACTGTCCGGCATCATTGATTTGATAAACAGCGCCAGAATTGGACTGATGGAACCATTACAGAGTTGAATGACCATCGTGGTAAAAAACAAACTGATCACCAGCGCAGGATAAGGTAACGACGCAAAAACGGCTTTACCGCTCAGGCGTTCGCTTTTCCTGATGACCGGACGCACGCCTTCTTTAATTAAAAATAGCGTGACCAGAAAGCTCACCACCAACAGCATGGCGGTAATCAGAAATACCGCCCGCAGTCCGATATGATCCGCGACAAAGCCGCCCATTAACGGCCCGCCGATAACGCCGCTGATCTGCGCGGTAGAAAGCGTACTGAGCGCCCAGCCGCTACGTTCGCGCGGTACCTGAGAGGCTACCAGCGCCATGGCATTGGGGATATAGCCTGACGTTAACCCCATGATTCCGCGCAGCAGGAAAAGTTGCCAGACATGGGTCGCGAATGCCTGCAGTAGAATAGCAATCGCCATCCCGAGCGACGCGCGCAATAGCATCAGTTTACGCCCTTTACGATCGGCGAGACTGCCCCACATTGGCGACACAATGGCGGAAATAAGAAACGTAATGCTAAACGTTAACCCGGACCACATTGATAACGCTTCATGGGAAGAGACGCCAAGCTGGGAAATATAAAGGGGTAAAAATGGCAGGATTTGACTGATTGCCAGACCGGTAAAAAAACATCCAAACCAGACGGAAATTAGATTAACTTTCCAGGATTCCATAAGACTCGTAACGATAAGTAGCTGAAAATACGCGTTAGCTTAGCAGGCTCTCTTTTTCCTGGTGGTTCCAGAGGTGCGATACGTCACACTTTGCTATTTTGTCTCCCCGTTCATCATTTTTGTGAAACATATCACATTATATAGCCGCGCAAGGCAGACGTTTATGCTTTAACGACACACGCCGTAGCCATGCATTCCAAGATGAAAATGGTTAGCATGAGCAGCGTTATAGTCAGGCCCGAGCCCATTGCCATAATAATGGCAACTGGCGTTTAACATAGCGCGTAACCAGGGCCCCGTCTCCTCACGCCCCCAGCCGCGCAGAACAGTGATTTTTCGGCCATCCGATAGCTGAAACCCGCTGACATCCAGCGCTTCTGCGCTGGCATGTTCACTGCGACGCGCATCCGGGCGGTGATAAATATTACGGCAGGCATAGCTGCCCAGATGTTCGATGCGGGTCAGGCGGCGCTTCATCCACGTTTCTGTTAAAGGTTTTACCTGCTGTTCGACAAACAGCGCGGAGCGCAGCGCCAGCGGGCAGGAGGCTAAAAAACTGCTGCTCAGTTTGACCTGGCCAAAATCTCTGACGCGCACAACATGGGACAAGGGACATTCACCAGCGCTATCCGCAACAGGTTGTGATGAAATTAATCCCTGTTGATTGGCCGCCGTTAAAAGCTCCCGGCACTGCGACGGCGTAAGGCGCTGTAGTTTAAAGGTAGTGATCCAGCCTGGCGGATCGGCAAGTTGTAGCGGAGCAAAAGGATTATAATAAGAGGGAAGATAACGATATCCCTGCCCGCCAATGCCGCCCAACAGCACAATAATCAGAAAACCCTTACCTCTCACGCGGCCTCCGTTCTCACATCCCATAAACATTATGGCAGAAGCCCGCGAAACCCGCGTTTTGTCGTGGTAATGTATACGCTTTGCATTCGATGGAATGGGTTTTTAAGATGGCGAAATTGCGGGTAGGAATAGTATTTGGCGGTAAGTCGGCGGAACATGAAGTGTCTTTGCAATCAGCGAAAAATATCGTTGATGCGATCGATAAAACCCGCTTCGACGTGGTGCTGTTAGGGATAGATAAGGCAGGACAATGGCATGTTAACGATGCGGAAAATTATTTGCAGAATGCAGACGATCCGGCACATATCGCGCTACGTCCTTCGGCAATCAGTCTGGCCCAGGTGCCTGGCAAACATCAACACCAATTGATTAACGCCCAGAACGGGCAGCCGCTACCGACGGTAGATGTTATTTTTCCTATCGTCCACGGTACGCTGGGCGAAGACGGCTCATTGCAGGGGATGCTGCGCGTCGCAAACTTACCGTTTGTCGGTTCAGACGTGCTGAGCTCCGCAGCCTGCATGGATAAAGACGTCGCCAAACGACTGCTACGCGATGCAGGACTGAATATCGCCCCGTTTATTACACTCACCCAAACGAATCGTCACGCGTTTAGTTTTGCCGAGGTTGAATCCCGTCTGGGACTGCCGCTGTTCGTTAAGCCCGCCAATCAGGGCTCTTCGGTCGGCGTCAGTAAAGTCACTAACGAAGCGCAATATCAGCAGGCGGTCGCGCTGGCTTTCGAATTCGATCATAAAGTGGTGGTGGAGCAAGGGATCAAAGGGCGCGAAATCGAATGCGCCGTATTAGGTAACGATAACCCACAGGCCAGTACCTGCGGCGAAATCGTACTGAATAGCGAATTTTACGCCTACGATACTAAGTATATTGATGATAACGGCGCACAAGTTGTCGTGCCTGCGCAGCTCCCTTCCGGGGTGAATGACAAGATCCGCGCGATTGCGATCCAGGCTTATCAGACGCTGGGGTGCGCGGGTATGGCGCGTGTCGATGTCTTCTTAACAGCAGACAATGAGGTCGTGATTAACGAGATCAATACGCTGCCAGGTTTTACCAATATCAGTATGTATCCAAAACTCTGGCAGGCGAGCGGATTGGGCTATACCGATTTGATCAGTCGCCTGATTGAGCTGGCGCTGGAACGCCATACGGCGAATAACGCCTTAAAAACCACGATGTAATAGCGCACGCCCGATAGCGCAACGTTTATCGGGCGTCTTTTACCTCATCATCTTCGCGCCGGCGAATGATGAACCCCGCCAGCCAGAAGCTGATAATCCACGTTACCAGCCCAACGCCATAGGTTTGCCATCCTTTCGCCTCAAAACCCAGCAATCCTACGACACCATTCAAAATAAAGATAAGGCCAATAGAGAAGGCATAGTAGTGCCAGTCACGACGAATTTTTACAGGCAAACGCATAACGACTCCGACGTATTAACAGCAACAAAAACGTATTTTTGCATACTTCTGGCGAGCGAGTCTGTGGGGGATACGGAATTTCTTAAATGTTAATTGATTTTGATAAAAGTGATCTTTTTGTGACAACTAACAAAAATTTACGCGATGGATACATTCCGTATGTGAAATTACCATGATTCTGATATTGACAAACACAATGACCTGTCAGACTTCACAGTAAGCCGATGGCATAACGCCAGATCGTAGCCGATCATCCTGGAGGTCTTTATGGCTGATTTCACTCTCTCAAAATCGCTGTTCAGCGGGAAGCATCGAGAAACCTCCTCTACGCCCGGAAATATTGCTTACGCCATATTTGTACTGTTTTGCTTCTGGGCCGGAGCGCAACTCTTAAACCTGCTGGTTCATGCGCCGGGCATCTATGAGCATCTGATGCAGGTACAGGATACAGGTCGACCGCGGGTAGAGATTGGGCTGGGCGTCGGGACGATTTTTGGCCTGGTACCCTTCCTCACGGGCTGCCTCATTTTTGCCGTTATCGCCGCGTTTTTACGCTGGCGTCACCGTCACCAATAAACCTTAGCGCGCTGGAGAAAATATCCCAGCGCGAAATTTATCGCCCCATACAGCGCGCCCGCCGCTCATCAACTCGTTTAGCAAACCAGGCGGTCGTCAGCTTGCGCGTGATCTTCGGGCTTTCCAGTTGAATACCGGGCAACATTTCCCGCGCAAGCGTCTTGCCCGTTTTGGCCTCGGCCAGTTTATAGACTTTCTTGTAGAGCGCCGTTTTTTCAAACGCCAGGCTATCGCCTTTCTCCAGTTGGCTGCGAATTTCACGCTCACTCATTCCCAACTGCCCTGCCAGTTTGCGCACCGCTAACTCTGTTTTGCCCGGTTCCTTGCTGTTATAACGAATCAGATCGCCATCCAGCGCCAGTTTTACCCCACTGGCTTTACTGACGGCATTCTGGAACGCAGCGTTACGGCTGGCGTACCATCCCGCGTTGAAGTCGGCGAAGCGGAAAACAGGCGCACTGTAGTTCGCCGGGTAATTCAGCAAATGGTAGGTTCCAAACCACAACCCGCCACGGCGCGTAAAGACCTCCTGACGTACCGTACCCGCCATCGTCCATGGATAGCCTTTCGCGTGCTGTTCGGCAAAGGCAATGCTGACCTGCATCGGGCCGCCCGTATGCACCGGGTTATATGAGCCAAATAGCGTCTGCCCCATAGGAACCATATTGATAAAGTCGTCAAAAATAGCGCTAAGCTGTTTTTCGGTTCTTACCGTGTCCAAGCGTTCGCTATAGCTCTTGCCGTTGGGGGAGTTAATTTTCAGCGCGGTGTGCACCAGAAACAGCGGAATGTGTAGTCGTTCAGCACGACGATCAATCTCCTGCCAGGCGATTTTACTTAGCCCCGGCACGACAGGATCCGCCTGATAACCGGACTCCTGCTGGGCGACAGCCAGCACCGAACAGATATTTTCTACCGTCGGCGCCAGCCCCTGCTCTTAAACGTTGTCGCGATATCTTTCGCCCAGGCCTCTCTGTCTTTGACACTGGCCGGCATTTTCTGACGTACTACGCTTGCCACGTCGACAGGCTTCTCGCCCTTGCTCACCGGCTGCCCGGATTGACTACTACAGCCAGCCAATATGGCAACCGCCAGAAAAGGCAGAGGATAAAGACGGGACGCCGCCGACATAACGTTTCCTTCTGTTAGCTAAAAGAGTGGGTCACTTCCTGAACTGGCTGATCATCTAACTGGCGTTCAAAGCTACGTAAACGTTTATAAATAGACATCAGCTCCACCAGAGTCGTCCAGGAGTTAATCAAATACTGGAACGAACCGCGCACCTGGCCAAACACGTTGGTGATTTGCGTCATCAGCCCCAGCGTAATCGTACCGGCAACAATGGAAGGAAACAGCAGGAACAAACCGAAAACGTTATCGACCTGCAAATAGAGAATGCGCGCGATGTTGAAATACATATAGTGAAAGTAGAGACGGAAGTAGTTATGGCGCACCGCGCTAAACAGTTCACGGACGGTTGGCGGCGTGGCGCGGCTGGCGTCATCTTCACCGTAGACCAGCTCCTTACGATAAGCTGCTTCCACTCGCTGATTTTTAAATTCCAGCCCCGGCAATTTGATCCCGACGACTGCCAGCAGGCCCGTCCCCATTAATGACCAGACTATGGCGGCAATGACCAGGCCGTAAGGGATATGTCCTACGACGGGTAAATCCGGCACATGCGCTGACAGGGTGACCAACACCGGCAGAAAGGCGATGAGCGTCATAATGGCATTGATAAAACTCACGCCCATATTCTCCAGTGTAGAGGCAAAACGCATGGTGTCTTCCTGCACACGCTGGGCGGCCCCTTCGATATGGCGCAGGTACTGCCAGTGCGCCATATAGTGCTCATTCATTGCGGTACGCCAGCGAAATACATAGTGGCTGACAAAGAAGTTGTTCAGCACACCGATCACCACGGCGATAAGCGCAATACCGAGAAACACCCCCACTTCATGATAAAATTGACCAAGAGTGACCTTGTGCGGCGAGCTGAGCGCCGTTTGAATCAAATCATAGAATGGTGCGTACCAGGCGTTAACCGCAACGCCAACCTCCACCAAAAACCAGGTGACAAAAATAATGAGCGAGGTGCCAAGTATCGACCAGTACTGCCAGCGGTGCGGGCTATAGATAAACCAGAACGTTGCAAATAATCCCACGCAAATCAGGTAATAAGCATAAAAAATCAGATAGTCCAGCGACCAGAAGCGCGCTGCGCTGATAGGCACTTCATCGGATGCCCCCACAAGTCGCGCCACCCAATCTCCTCCTCCCGCCTGCCAGAAAATGACGGCGATCAGCGCCCAAACAAACGCCGACATGAAAAACGGCCCTGGCTTTGGGAAAAAAGATTTAAACATCATGCTCTCCTGCTAACTTCTTATCTTTATTACGGCTGCTGTGACGGCGGCAATAGCACGCCATGCCCACGCAAATGAAAGGGCTAAACCAGGCATTGTGACCTACGTTGTGACGCTTAGTTCGCACTTCTGCTCAACAGAATTGTTTCGACGAGTTTCATTCTAAGCAGGCAGGCTGGCGCTATTAGGTTATCACAAGCGCTTTATCACAAAAGTAAACATTCTTCATCACGAAAACCCGCCGTTACGTTTTTTCACCCACTTTTTTCTCTTTAACGTTTTGCAATGTGCCGCCGGGTAGTATAAATACGCATAACCACCGTTATTTCACTTATGGACATCACCGTTGAAACGTAGTCTGCTTTTTACTGCCATGCTGTTTGCGGCATCACTTACTTCTGTCCAGGCGGCTCAGCCGATTGCCGATCCGGTTTTTGCCTCTGATATCGTTGATCGTTATGCCGAGCATATCTTTTATGGTAGCGGCGCCACGGGCATGGCGCTGGTGGTGATCGACGGCAATCAACGCGTGTTTCGTAGTTTCGGTGACACCAGACCGGGCAATAATGTTCGTCCACAGCTTGATTCGGTCATTCGTATCGCTTCTCTCACCAAGCTAATGACCAGTGAAATGTTGGTAAAATTGCTCGATCAGGGAACGGTAAAATTAAACGATCCTCTCAGCAAATATGCGCCTCCCGGCGCGCATGTCCCGACGTATCAAGGCACGCCGATTACGTTGGTCAACTTAGCGACCCACACCAGCGCGCTTCCGCGAGAACAGCCCGGCGGCGCGGCGCATCGTCCGGTATTTGTCTGGCCAACCCGCGAACAACGCTGGAACTGGCTCTCCACAGCAACGTTAAAAGTCGCGCCAGGCTCGCAGGCGGCCTATTCCAATCTGGCGTTCGACCTGTTAGCCGACGCGCTGGCGACCGCCTCCGGCAAACCTTATACGCAACTGTTTGAAGAAAAGATTACCCGCCCGCTGGGAATGAAAGACACCACGTTTACCCCCTCTCCCGATCAGTGTAAGCGTCTGATGGTGGCAGAAAAAGGCGCAAGCCCCTGTAATAATACGCTGGCTGCCATTGGCAGCGGCGGGGTCTATTCTACGCCAGGAGATATGATGCGCTGGATGCAACAGTATCTGTCGTCAGATTTCTATCACCGTAGCCATCAGGCCGATCGTATGCAAACGTTGATTTATCAGCGCACACAGTTAAAGAAAATCATCGGGATGGACGTACCAGGTAAAGCCGACGCGCTCGGTCTGGGCTGGGTCTATATGGCGCCAAAAGACGGACGTCCTGGCATTATCCAGAAAACAGGCGGCGGCGGCGGTTTTATTACCTATATGGCGATGATCCCACAATATAATATTGGCGCTTTTGTGGTCGTAACCCGTTCCCCCCTCACTCGTTTTACCAATATGAGCGACGGGATTAACGATTTGGTTACTGAGCTAAGCGGCAATAAACCGATTGCTATTCCTGCATCCTGAGTCGTCGCGCCTCGCGCTATATCAGACGAGGCGCAACATTTTTGTTAATATTCGGAGGGCAAACGGTTAATACTGATCAGTTTGCCTTTATTCATTTCAATATAATTACCCTTACGCAGGGCCGCGAGGACTTCCGCCACCACCGATCGCGATACACGCGTTCGTTGATGAATATAGTTCATAACACCAATACGTGATCGAAGTTCTTCATCCCACTCAATCATTGTCATTAACGTCGCACGAATCTGGTCGTAAGAATTATTACCAATGAGCTGCTTGTCACGAAGTTCCAGTACCTGGCTTTTCCATACTAGCCAACTGAAGGCTTCACGCCACAGTTGGTTCTGCTCAATGATGGCGAGAGTTTGTGATGATGAGAGGCGATAACCAATGCAACCGCTCTCCGCAATTAATTTATATTGTGCCTCTTTTTTCGCCACACCATCGGCTAAGCCGAAAATAAAGGGGGCCTGCACAATACCAATAAGAACTTTATCACCCCGAACTAACGAAACAACCCCCTCTAAAATAACAAAGGTATGGGTATTACTTTCATCAGGTGAACAGATAATCTCTTTATCGTTAACAAACTCGAAACGCGTACCATACTTAGAAAGGCATTTATCGAGTTTATTGAATTCCTGTAGTGGCTTGCTTAAAGATAACATATGCATTCCTTGCAATAATGCCCGTCAAGTCCTTGACGGGCATTTTTCAGTTTAAATTACCTTTATTTCTCCTGAGAGAAAATGATTACCAGGTATATTTAACACCAACGTTTGCAGACCAGTCTTGATCAACATCACCGCCGCCGAGGTAGTTAGCATCGGTGTAAGCGCTGAAGTTCTTCGTGAAGCTGAACTGAGTACCCAGACCAACACGTACCGCAGAACCTTCTACGCCGTTGTCGATAGAGTCGCCGTTTACGTCAGCATCGTTGTTGGAGTCGTCGTAAACGTAAGCCAGTTTGAAGTACGGCGTCAACGCCTGATCTTCGCTGTAAGTGAAGGTATAACCTGCATCTACACCGAGTTCATAACGCATGCTGTCGTAGGACTGACCGTCAACTTTCATGTCGTTGCTCAGTTGGTAGTCGTCGCCAGACTGGAACAGACCAGACACGCTGCCGTACGGAGTCAGGTAACCTGCATCACCCAGTTTCCAGTCGTAGCCCAGTTTCAGACCGAAGCCCCAGGCGTCAGAAGAGGTGTTGCCGTCAACGTAAGTACCGTCGCTCATGTTAGCAGACAAATCGTTGTTGAAGTGAGAGTAGCTCAAGTTACCGTCAACAAAGATGTTGTTTGCGAAGCGAGCGGAAGAGTAGATGTAGGCAGACTGGCTGTCCTGATCCACCTGACCGGTACGATCGCTCAGATCGCCTTTCGCGAAACCTGCTGCCGCACCAACGATCCACTTAGCGTTGTTACCGTCAACTTTGGTATCAACACCGACCATGATGCCATTAACATCCTGATCGTAGTTAATGGTGCCGTTGTCGCCGTTGAAGTTACCGCCGAAGTAGCTTACCCATGCGCCGCCGTTATCCGCCAGGCCATGACGAGCGTTGGTCAGACGAGTACCAACGGTGTCTTGTTCCAGGTTCCAGATATTGGTGTTCGCAGAAGGAATGCTCAGCGCCATGTTAGCGTAGTCGGTCAGTTCCATCTGTTCCAGCACGACAGTGTTGCCTTCCTGCTTAGCCTGATAGGTGTAAGCACCCAGGTCAGCTTTGTTTGCTGCAGAGAAGGTTGCGGTGCTGTTCTTATCGTTAACATAGATCAGCTCATTACCTTTATAATCCGCAACAGAACCCGCGCCAGTGGCGTTGTCGATACGCACTTTATAATTACCGGTTGCAGCTGCAACATTGTCACCAACGTTATCAACTTCATCCTGACCTGCTTCCGTCTGGTCGGTATCGTAAGTATCGCCGTTACCGTTAATGGTCAAATGACCATCAGAGTTCATCGCAATCACGCCATAACCGTAGTTAGACTTAGTCGTGTCGTTAGTACGATCGTTAGTCAGGTCAGCATCCAGTACGAAACGGTTACTTTCGATGTTGAAGACACCAGCGTTCACATAACCGTTAGCATCGGTGTAGCTGGTCAGGTTCAGAGTATCAACCTGCAGCGCATTAGAAGCGCTATTACCAACATCCAGTACACCATTATTGGTTACGTTGATAGTGTTTGCGTACAGGGCAGCATCATTTACGCTCCAGCCAGCAGAAACATCATCAGCAATCGTAACGGTACTGTTATCGATAGACAGGGTATCAGTTGCAACATGACCATCTTCATTGATGTTCAGAGCAGAACCACCAGTCAGGCCGATAGTGTCAGAAACCAGAGTAGAATCAGCAACATTGACAACAGAACCACTATTGATACTCAGCGTATCAATCAGAGAAGTTTTAGTAGTGTCCCACTGTGATCCGGTATTCAGGGTCACGTTAAACAGGCCGCTCTGATAAACTTCGTTACCAACGATATGGTTATACTCACTGTAGTCAGTATAAATGTTATCAACACCTACAGTTGATAATGGCCACAGACTATTAGCTGCGATATCGATCAGATTTGCAGTTGCCTCGGTACCTACAGCATAAGAATCGTAAACTCCATCCGGAGATGTGGCATCAAGAATACCGTCACCGTTAGTATCTACAGTATATTCAAAAACACCGTCTCCATCGGCATCAGTACCAGTGTCTGTCATATGTACAGACATTGCTGCACCAACCCATTTGCTACCATTATTCAGGGTAACATCCATACGGTCAGTGCCATCCCAACCGTTCGTGTCGCGGTCAGCATCAGTATCACGATAGCTATCCGCTCCATTCGGGAAGAAGTTCTCATCGAAATTGCTGGAGAATACAACATCGCCCATCAGCGTGGAGTTGCTGAGGTTGACCGTCGTCTGCATTGCATTATCAGCGTATGGGTTTGCAATTGCCGCAATCGCAATGTCATCAGCAGTATAAGAACCGCTGTAATCGCTAGCGTTATTAGTATTACCAAACCAGCCGGAAGTACCTTCATCAGACCATGAACCAGAGGTTACGGTAGAATCAGCAACATTGATTGTGTTATTAAATACTTCACCGCTGTTTACGCCAGTGCTAACGGTGTTATCGTCGATATCTTCCCATTCGTAGCCCTGAGTCAGGGTAATACCAGCAACATGAGAATTATTTACAATAGACAGATCAACTTCCTGATCCAGTGTAATCGCGGTACCCATGTCATAAACATCAACAACATGCGTATCCGCAGTACCATCGGTATAGGTACCGTTATAGGTATAATGCTCGTAGTTGTCGTCAATGGTAGAGTTATCAACGGTCAGCGCCAGGCGATCATATACATACCCAGTGTCACGATTTACGCAATCGGTAGTCATACACTCGGAGGTAATCATACCATGAATAGTACTGTTTTTAATTGTCAGGCTATTCGCATTAGTATTGGTAGTAACGCCATCATCCAGATAGTAGGTAGAAATAACGCCATTAACTCGCGCGTTATTGATTACAGGATAAATGTCACCGTTATAGTAACTATCAGTTGCGTAGTTGTTCCAACCTACATAGCCATCATAATAAACGCCATCAGCGTAGGTCGCATCGTTGTAGTGATGAAACGTATTGTAAGTGGTACCAGAAATATCATTAGTAGTAGCATTCGCCTGAGAAGTGATTGCCAGAGTGCAAGCCAATGCTAATTGTGAGACTACAAGTTTCTTTTTCCAGGAGTGCATTTGTCATCCCTCCTCAGGGACGTAATATAGTTGATCCATCAATTATCAATGCATAAAAACATATAAATGTTTAGCAAGGAGGATTATGCGGCGTCATTGCTAAAAGGTTCAATTATTCTTTATCCTCAGTCCGGATTCGGACATGAATTAAAAAGACGTAATGAAAGGAAAATAGATAATTAAAAATCATTCTTTTTCATGAGGTTACAAGAAAATAAAAAAAATAAAATACATATGAGATAAATATGGATCAAAGAAAAATAAAATAAATATGAATAATGTTAAAACCCACATTTACTTAAATGACGATGAAATAAAACTAAAAACAACGTAAAACTAATTCTTATTTAAAATGATATAGTGCCTGAGGTATTAATCTCCGGTATATAAAAGAAGCGCCATGTTCTGCCGCCGCCGGGGCTGCGCCTGCTACGTTAAGGACCGTTTTCGTAAAACATCTGCCTGCAGATTCAGGTATACTGGGCCTTCGATTCCACAAACATCAGGCAGACCATGACAGACCTTATCCATCGCCCTCGCCGCCTGCGCAAATCCGCTGCGCTGCGCGCTATGTTTGAAGAGACAACACTTAGCCTGAACGACCTGGTGTTGCCGATCTTTGTTGAAGAAGAACTCGACGATTACAAAGCTATTGATGCCATGCCCGGCGTAATGCGTATCCCGGAAAAGCAGCTGGCGCGAGAGATTGAACGTATCGCAAATGCTGGTATTCGTTCCGTTATGACCTTCGGCATTTCCCACCATACTGATGACACCGGCAGCGATACCTGGAAAGAAGACGGCCTGGTGGCAAGAATGTCCCGCATCTGTAAGCAAACCGTGCCGGAGATGATCGTCATGTCCGACACCTGCTTCTGCGAATACACCTCGCACGGCCACTGCGGCGTGTTGTGCGAACACGGTGTGGATAACGATGCGACGCTGACCAACCTCGGCAAGCAGGCCGTTATCGCGGCGGCGGCTGGAGCAGATTTTATAGCGCCCTCCGCAGCCATGGATGGACAAGTCCAGGCTATCCGCCAGGCGCTGGATGCCGCCGGTTTTACCGATACGGCAATAATGTCCTACTCCACCAAGTTCGCCTCTTCTTTCTACGGCCCCTTCCGTGAAGCAGCGGGTACCGCGTTAAAAGGCGACCGCAAGACGTATCAAATGAATCCGATGAACCGCCGTGAAGCGATTCGCGAATCACTGCTCGACGAAGCCCAGGGCGCGGATTGCTTGATGGTGAAACCGGCCGGCGCGTATCTGGACGTGCTGCGTGAAATCCGCGAACGCACAGAGTTGCCGCTTGGCGCTTACCAGGTGAGCGGTGAATACGCCATGATTAAATTTGCTGCTATGGCTGGCGCCATCGATGAAGAAAAGGTCGTGCTGGAAAGTCTGGGCTCGATTAAACGCGCCGGCGCCGATTTGATTTTCAGTTACTTCGCGCTGGATCTGGCTGAGAAAAATATTCTGCGTTAATTCTGTTACAGGGCGGCGCTCTGCCGCCCTTTCCCGACTTTACACCCCACTATTCAGTCGCTGAGTCTAACCCGTTGCCGGACGCGGCTTATCCGGCTTACGGCTATTCCTCGATCGCCTGGCGAATTTGCTGCAACGACGCGGGATCGTCAATGGTTGTCAGATCGCCCGGATCGCGGCCTTCACAGATCGCCTGGATCGTGCGGCGAAGCATCTTTCCGGAACGCGTTTTGGGGAGCTGCGAAACAAACCAGACATGCGCCGGACGACCAAAGTGACCGATCTGGTTGTCCACCAGCGCCATAATCGCTTTTTCCTCGTCGCGCGCCGCCTCGCGATCCGCCAGCGTATCGCTCTGCTTCGGAATGACAAACGCCACCGCCACCTGCCCTTTCAGAGCGTCTTTTATCCCCACCACCGCCACTTCCGCTACGTTCGGGTAACTGGAGATACTTTCTTCTATTTCTCGCGTCCCCAGCCGATGACCCGCAATATTAATCACATCATCGGTACGGCCCAGAATAAAGTAATACCCCTCGGCGTCGCGGATTCCCCAGTCGAAGGTGGCATAAACCTGACGGTTAAACAGCGACCAGTAAGTCTTCACAAAACGCGCATCGTCACCCCAAATAGTCTGAATACAGCCCGGCGGCAGCGGCCCTTCGATCACCAGCATCCCCTTTTCATTTATGCCGCAGGGCTCGCCGGTGACTTCATTGAGTAGCTGGACGTTATAACCGTACATCGGCACGCCGGGACTTCCCAGACGCGACGGCCTGTCGTCCAGCGCGCGGGCCAGCGCCATGATCGGCCAGCCGGACTCCGTCTGCCAATAATTGTCGATGACCGGTACGCCCAGCGTCTCCGTTACCCAACTGGCCGTCGGCTCGTCCAGCGGCTCACCGGCCAGATAAAGCGCCTCCAGCGAGGAGAGATCGTGATTACGGATTTGCGCCGTCGGGAATTTTTTCAGCACGCGAATCGCGGTCGGGGCGGAAAACATCCGGTTAACCTGGTATTTCTCGACAATTTTCCACCAGACCCCGCAGTCCGGGTACGTCGGCAGTCCTTCGTAAACAATAGTCGCCATGCCTGCCAGCAGCGGCGCGTAAACGATATAGGAGTGGCCGACGACCCAGCCGATATCCGATGCGCAAAAGAATACGCCGCCCGCCTTGCCGCCAAAAATGGTGTCCATCGAGGTTGCCAGCGCCACCGCATAACCGCCGACGTCGCGCTGGACGCCTTTCGGTTTGCCGGTAGTGCCGGAGGTGTAAAGAATGCATGAGGTTTCATTGGATTCCAGCCACGCCACCGGCACACTCGCGCCGAGATGCTGCTGGCGCAACGTGGCAAAATCCAGATCGCGCCCATCCACCCACGCCATTTTCGCCAGCCCTCTGTCCACCAGCAGAACGTGTTTCGGCTGATGCTGCGCCTGCGCAATAGCGTCATCGAGCAGCTTTTTATACGGCAGAATTTTACCGCCCCGCGCTCCGGCATCCGCCGACACAATCAGCGCCGGTCTGGCATCGTCAATGCGCGCCGCCACGCTGTGCGAGGCAAAACCGCCAAAGACCACCGAATGGATCGCGCCAATACGCGCGCAGGCCAGCAGGGTTATCTGCGCTTCGGCAATCATCGGCATATAGACCAATACGCGATCGCCACGCTGCACGCCCAGCGACAGCAGCATGGCGGCCACAGCGTTGACTTCATCATGCAACTGGCTGAAGGTAAATGTACGCTCTTCATCGGTCTCTGATGAGACGGCAATCAGCGCCAGCGCCTCCGGCTGTTTATCCAGCCAGCGGTCGACGGCGTTATGACATAAGTTAGTGGTGCCGCCGCAAAACCAGCGGGCAAACGGTGGACGGCTATGATCCAGCGTCTGCGTAAACGGCTGTCGCCAGTCGATACGTCGGGCCTGCTCGGCCCAGAACGCCTCCGGTTCGTTAATGGAACGCTGATAAAATTCGCTAAAAGACATCACGCTCTCCTGTTGAACTTACGCCTTACTGCTGGCTGGCTCAGATGACATATAAATCGAGGTATTCGTTAACCGGCATCTGCTCCAGGCGGGCTCTGTCCAGGGAGACATCCAGAATGCGTTGCTGCTGGCGAGTCGGGAACTGACGCGCCAGGTTAATTTTAAATTTTTCGATAAGCTTCGGAATACCGTCGGCGCGGCGACGCGCATGACCAATCGGATACTCCACGACAATCTCGCCAAAGCGTGAGCCATCAGTAAACTCCACGGTGATCGCATTGCCGATAGCTCGTTTTTCCGGGTCGTGATAGTCGGCGGTAAAAGCCGGGTCCTCATAACACACGATTTTCTCGCGCAGGGCGTCAATACGCTTGTCCTGCGCCACCTCGTCTTCATAATCCGCCGCGGTTAACCGTCCGAACAGCAACGGCACGGCGACCATATACTGGATACAGTGATCGCGGTCCGCCGGGTTATTGAGCGGGCCTTTTTTATCGATAATGCGGAGACAGGCTTCGTGGGTGCGGATGGTCACTTTCTCGATATCCGCTGCCGTTTTACCCGCGGCCTGCATCTGCTCATACAGCGTCATCGCCGCTTCGACGGCGGTTTGCGAGTGGAATTCTGCCGGGAAAGAAATTTTGAACAGCACGTTTTCCATCACGTAGGAGCCGTAAGGACGCTGGAAACGGAACGTTTCACCTTTGAATGAAACGTCGTAGAAGCCCCAGGTTTTGGCGGTGAGCGCCGAGGGATAGCCCATCTCGCCGGTTTTCGCCATCAGCGCCAGACGTACCGCGCGCGAAGTCGCATCGCCCGCCGCCCAGGATTTGCGCGTACCGGTATTCGGCGCATGACGATAGGTACGCAGCGACTGGCCATCCACCCACGCCAGCGATACCGCGTTGAGGATCTCATCGCGCGTCAGCCCCAGCATTTCAGCGACCACCGCGGTCGAGGCCACTTTGACCAGCAGCACATGATCAAGCCCGACACGGTTGAAGGCGTTTTCCAGCGCGATGCAGCCCTGAATTTCATGGGCTTTGATCATCCCGCTCAATACCTGTTTCATGGTCAGCGGCGCTTTGCCGGCGGCGACGGCGTTGCGTGACAGCCAGTCCGCAATCGCCAGAATACCGCCCAGGTTATCAGAAGGATGGCCCCACTCGGCGGCAAGCCAGGTATCGTTAAAATCGAGCCAGCGGATCATCGCGCCAATGTTAAAAGCTGCTTGTACCGGATCGAGCTGGAACTGGGTGCCCGGCACGCGTGCGCCGTTGGGCACCACCGTGCCTGGTACGATCGGCCCAAGCAATTTTTTACAGGCCGGGTATTCCAGCGCTTCCAGACCACAACCGAGCGTGTCGAGCAGGCAATAATGCGCGGTGTCGTACGCCACCTTTGAGGTGATGTCGTAGTTCATCACGTAATCCACGATATCGACGATTTCGCGGTCAAAGTCCGGGCGGATGTTCAGTTCTTGGGTAGACATAGGGTACGTTTCCTGCGTTTTATTTTTAATAAGAGTGAGTTAGCAACGATCGTCTATCGAGACAAACGGACGATCTTCCGGCCCGGTATAGTTGGCAGAGGGGCGAATAATTTTGTTGTCCTGACGCTGTTCAATAATGTGCGCCGCCCAGCCGGTAACGCGGGCGATGACAAACAGCGGGGTGAACATTTCGGTAGGGACGCCCATCATGTTGTAAGAGACCGCCGAAAACCAGTCGAGATTCGGGAACATCTTTTTGGTCTCCCACATCACCGTTTCCAGACGGTCGGCGATGTGGTACATCTTCAGCGAGCCGCCTTCTTTCGAAAGCTGTTTCGCCACCCGTTTGATCACCTGATGGCGCGGGTCGGCGATGGTGTAAACCGGATGTCCAAAGCCAATCACCACCTCTTTGTTTTCCACGCGCTTACGGATATCCGCCTCTGCCTCGTCCGGCGTTTCATAACGCTGTTGAATTTCCAGCGACACCTCATTCGCCCCGCCGTGTTTCGGGCCGCGTAGCGCGCCAATCGCGCCGATAATCGCGGAGTAGACATCCGAGCCGGTCCCGGCAATCACCCGGCTGGTAAACGTCGAGGCGTTGAACTCATGCTCGGCATACAGCACCAGCGAAATATGCATCGCCTTTTCCCAGCTTTGGGTTGGCTTTTCACCATGCAGCAGATGCAGGAAATGGCCGCCGATGGAATCATCGTCGGTTTCCGGCTGAATACGTTCGCCGTTGTGGCTGTAGTGATACCAGTAAAGAAGGATAGAGCTGAGCGAGGCCAACAGCTTATCGGCAATATCGCGCGCGCCGGAGACGGTATGTGCCTCTTTTTCCGGCAGGGTGCAGCCCAGCGCGGAAACGCCGGTACGCATCACGTCCATCGGGTGCGAGGCCGCCGGTAACGCTTCCAGAACGGTACGGACATTGGCGGGTAATCCGCGCAGCGCTTTTAACTTGCTTTTATACGCGTTCAGCTCGTCGCGGGTCGGTAATTTTCCGTGGATCAGTAAATGCGCGACTTCTTCAAATTCGCAGTGCTCCGCCAAATCGAGAATGTCGTAACCGCGATAGTGCAGATCGTTACCGCTTTTTCCCACGGTACACAGAGCGGTATTTCCGGCTGGTACGCCAGACAAGGCGACGGATTTTTTGGGCTTAATGACATGGTTATTATTTTGCAGGATCGTGGTATCGCTCATAGTGTCCTCGTCATTTTTTTTAATGTGTAGGGTATTGAGGCGTATAGGCCGGATAAACGTAGTGCCATCCGGCATTGCCTGATGGCGGCTTCGCCTTATCAGGCCTACAGGCTACGATTTTTTATTCCTGTACAGCGCGTCCAGCTTCTCTTCGAACTGGTAGTAATTGATGCTTTCGTATAGCTCGTTGCGGGTCTGCATGATGTCGATCACGTTCTTTTGCGTCCCTTCCTGGCGCAGCACGGTATAGACTTTTTCTGCGGCGCGGTTCATGGCGCGAAACGCCGACAACGGATAGAGCGCCATCGCCACGTGTGCGCTGCGCAACTCGTCGGTCGTAAACAGCGGCGTCGCGCCAAACTCAGTGATGTTGGCGAGGATCGGCACCTGCGCCACGTCGGCGAACTGGCGGTACATCGACAGTTCGGTGATCGCCTCCGGGAACAGCATGTCAGCCCCCGCGTCCACGTAAGCCTGCGCACGATCGAGAGCCGCCTCCAGCCCTTCCACCGCCAGCGCATCGGTACGCGCCATGATCACAAAGTTCGGATCGGTGCGTGCATCCACTGCCGCCCGAATTCGGTCTACCATCTCCTCTTTCGAGACGATCGCTTTGTTTGGACGGTGTCCACAGCGCTTAGCGCCAACCTGGTCTTCAATATGCAGCGCGGCGGCGCCCGCTTTGGCTATGGACTTTACCGTCCGCGCGACATTAAAGGCGGAGGAGCCAAAGCCAATATCCGCATCCACCAACAGCGGCAGCGGACAAACATCCGTGATGCGCCGGATATCGGTTAACACATCATCCAGCGTCGAAATCCCCAGATCCGGCAGTCCAAGCGAGCCCGCCGCTACGCCGCCGCCAGAAAGATAGATAGCCTGATACCCGGCCCGTTGGGCCAACAGAGCATGGTTGGCATTGATCGCGCCGACAATTTGTAATGGATTCTCTTTAGCGAGCGCGGCGCGAAATGCCTGCCCCGGCGAATGTAAAGACATATCTCGTCCTCATGTTAGTAAATTGTTACTCAGAATGTATTCACCAAAGCAAAGGCTATGCCAGGCAAAGAGGCAGCAAGAAAATTAAATACAATGAGATTTAAAAACAGGTGATTACAGTCATTCCTGTTATGAATAAGCGCGATTAAGGGAAAAGAAAAACGTGTCAGCTAACGTTTCATGAAACGAATCGCTCCGTTTCATTGCAACATTTATGAAACATGTTTAAAACAAAAAATCGCCCCTTAAAGATGAACCTACTGCGATGACGACTGCTCACAGCGCTCCGCGCGATAATAGCGATAAACCGGTGATCTGGACGGTCTCCGTAACGCGTCTGTTCGAACTGTTTCGGGATATCAGCCTGGAATTCGATCATCTGGCGACCATCACGCCTATTCAACTCGGCTTTGAAAAGGCGGTGACCTACATTCGCAAAAAACTGGCGACCGAGCGCTGCGACGCGATTATCGCGGCGGGTTCGAATGGGGCCTATTTAAAAAGCCGCCTGTCAATACCGGTGATCCTCATCAAGCCCAGCGGATTCGATGTATTACAGGCGCTGGCGAAAGCGGGAAAGCTCACCTCATCTATCGGTATCGTGACCTATCAGGAGACCCTTCCGGCTTTACTTGCCTTTCAGAAAACGTTTCACCTCTGTCTTGAACAGCGAAGCTATGTCACCGAAGAGGACGCGCGCGGGCAAATTAACGAACTTAAGGCCAACGGTATTGAGGCCGTCGTCGGCGCGGGATTGATTACCGATCTGGCGGAAGAAGCGGGTATGACCGCCATCTTTATTTATTCCGCGGCGACCGTTCGTCAGGCTTTCCATGATGCGCTGGATATGACCCGTCTGACACGGCGACAGCGCGTGGATTACCCATCCGGCAAGGGATTACAAACCCGGTATGAACTGGGTGATATACGCGGCCAGTCGCCGCAAATGGAGCAGGTCCGCCAGACGATTACACTCTATGCCCGCTCCCGTGCGGCAGTGCTGATTCAGGGGGAGACGGGGACCGGAAAAGAGCTGGCGGCACAGGCGATTCACCAGACGTTTTTTCACCGCCAACCTCACCGTCAGAATAAGCCATCCCCTCCCTTTGTCGCCGTCAATTGCGGCGCGATTACCGAGTCGTTGCTGGAAGCGGAACTGTTTGGTTATGAAGAGGGCGCGTTTACCGGTTCACGACGAGGAGGCCGGGCGGGGCTGTTTGAAATCGCACACGGTGGCACGCTGTTTCTGGATGAAATCGGCGAAATGCCCTTGCCGTTACAAACCCGACTTTTGCGCGTACTGGAGGAAAAAGCCGTCACTCGCGTCGGCGGACACCAGCCGATCCCGGTGGATGTCCGGGTGATCAGCGCCACGCATTGCGATCTGGATTGGGAAATAATGCAAGGACGTTTTCGCCCCGATCTCTTTTACCGCCTGAGTATTCTGCGTCTGACGCTTCCTTCTTTGCGCGAGCGGCAGGCTGATATTTTGCCGCTGGCGGAAAGCTTTTTAAAACAGTCGCTGGCGGCGATGGAAATTCCGTTTACCGAATCGATACGTCATGGATTAACACAGTGTCAGCCGCTTTTGCTGGCCTGGCGCTGGCCCGGTAATATTCGCGAACTGCGTAATATGATGGAGCGCCTGGCGCTTTTTTTAAGCGTCGATCCCGCGCCAACGCTGGACAGGCAGTTTATGCGGCAGTTATTACCTGAGCTTATGGTGAACACAGCAGAACTGACGCCTTCAACCGTGGATGCGCACACGCTACAGGATGTGCTGGCGCGCTTTAAGGGCGATAAGACCGCGGCGGCGCGTTATCTGGGGATTAGCCGCACCACTCTGTGGCGTCGTTTAAAAGCAGGAGCCAAAGACCAGTCGGATAATTAAGACAAATGACAGCGTCCTGAATGCCTGATGGCGCTACGTTTACTGCAGGCCGTCATCCGGCAAAACGGATGCCGGTTGCCAGGAATAAATATACCCGCCGGAAACCCAGGCGGGTATTTTTATGATGCAACGCTTTTATTTCTTTTTATAAATATCAGCCGTACCATGAATTTTATTTTCTGTCTGCCCGGACGTCAGCACCACCACATCCGCCCCTTTTTCATCCGCCTTTTTGATTAAATCTTCTCTGGCGTCCAGCGGCGACATTTCCCCGGTGGTGGAAATCGTGCCAATTTTCGTGTATTCGGAGGCGACTTTATCAAAGTCCGTTTTTTTCATGATTTCTGCGGCATAAACGTTTGTCACAACAAACGCTAATGCGCCAAGCATAACCTTGTAGCCAGTTTTCATAGCAAAACCCTCGTTTTATTATTACGCCATCATCGCTTTATCAGAACAAAAAGGCCGTTCGGACTGATTAAATAAGTAGTGTAGATTGCTGGAAAAATCCAGTCAGCCCCCGTTCTGTCGGCGTAACAACGCGGATTAAAACGCCCCTGCTTTGTGATCTCACTCGCAATCATCTGGTTTGACTATTAATAAGATGAAGGTTATTTCTTGAGGCTAAGAGAAGAGTTGCCTATGGAGCCGTTTCATGCCGTTGTGCTTACCGTCAGTCTGTTTGTGTTAACCTTTTTTAATCCCGGCGCGAATCTGTTTGTGGTGGTGCAAACCAGCCTCGCATCAGGACGCCGGGCGGGAGTCATCACCGGCCTGGGCGTCGCCACGGGAGACGCCTTTTATTCCGGGCTGGGGCTTTTCGGTCTGGCGACGCTCATTACGCAATGCGAAGCGGTATTTTCTCTTATCAAAATTGTCGGCGGCGCCTATTTATTATGGTTCGCCTGGAACAGTATTCGCCACCAGGCGACGCCGCAAATGAGCACGCTCCAGACGCCGATTGCCGCCCCGTGGACAATTTTCTTTCGCCGGGGATTAATGACCGATTTATCCAATCCGCAAACCGTACTGTTTTTTATCAGTATTTTTTCCGTAACGCTTAGCGCAGAAACGCCCACATGGGCAAGGTTAATGGCCTGGGCCGGAATTGTGCTGTCATCCGTTATCTGGCGTATTTTTCTCAGCCAGGCCTTTTCGCTTCCCGCAGTCCGCCGCGCTTATGGGCGTATACAGCGCATTGCCAGCCGTGTTATCGGCGCCATTATCGGGATGTTTGCGCTCAGACTTCTCTATGAAGGCGTGACGCACCGCTAATGTTTGCCCGGTAGCCTTTGCTACCGGACGATAAGCGTTATCAAAACGCCCATGACACGCTGCCTACAATGCTACGCTCGGCGCCAAAATAACAATAAGAGAGCGAATTACAGGCAGCGACATAGCGTTTGTCCGTCAGGTTATTTACGTTGAGCTGGGCGCTCAAGCCATTTAACCCAATGCTGGATAAATCATACCCAACTACCATGTCGACCAGTGTATAGGACGGCAACGTGTGGGTATTCAGGCGATCGCTGGTCACGCCGTTGACGTACCGGATGCCGGAGCCCAAAGTCAGCCCCTCTAACAGACCGCTTTTCACATCGTAGCTTAGCCAGGCGCTGGCCTGGTTCCGTGGAGCATAAACCGCGCGCTTACCCTGCTCTTGCGGGCTACTTTTCTTATAACGGATATCAGTATAGGTATACGCCGCCTGCAAACGGACGCTATCCGACAAATGGCTAATGGCCTCCAGTTCCACCCCTTTAGACTCAATTTCACCAATCGAGCGGTACGGATCGGTAGGTTCTTCTTTGGTCGCGATATTGGTCTGGTTAATACGATACACGGCGGCGCTAAACTGGCTATTCCCCCCCAGCGGTTCGTATTTTACCCCCGCCTCCCACTGCTTGCCTTTCATCGGTTCCAGCACATTGCCGTTTTCGTCGGCGAAGCTGGTCGGCGTAAACGCGGTAGAATAACTGAGATAGGGGGCGACGCCATTGTCGAACAGATAAAGCAACGCGGCACGGGTACTGACGTTGTTTTTATCGAGATCGCTGCGTGAATCATGAAGTTTGTCGATGTTAGACACGCTGACCCGATCGTAACGACCACCCAACGTAAAACGCCAGCGATCCCATGACATCTGATCCTGTAAATAGTATCCGGTCTGCCGCAGCTTATGTTTTTCACGGCTATACAACGTAATGTAATCCGGCTGAGCGCCATAAACAGGGTTGAAAGCGTCAATCGGCGGAAACGCGCCATAATAGCCAGTAGTATGATTACTGCGATCCTGATAATCGATCCCCACCAGCAGACGATGATTAATCGCCCCGGTATCCACACTGCCGTCGAGCTGATTATCCAGCGCGATAGCCGACATTTTCTCCCCGGAGCCGGAATAGCCGCGATTCAGCGCCGTTTCATTCAACCAACCTGCGGCATAGACCTGATTCAACGTCACTTTGGTATGCAAATAGCGCAATTTTTGCCGTACCGACCAGCCGTTATCGAACAGATGCTCAATGTTATAACCCACCATATTTTCACGGCGATCGTATTTGTCGTAGTCATCTTCACCTTCAAAGAAAGTGTTAGAAATTTTTCCGCCGTTATAAGGTACAACCGTGCCTTGATAAGGCAGTCCGGAGTGGCTACCGCCTTGCGGATCACGGTGCAGATAGGCCATAAGCTCAAGACGCGTCCGATCGGTAATTCGCCAGGTCAGGCTCGGCATCAGCGCATAACGTTCCTCTTTCAAGGGGGTAAACTGCGAATCGGCGTAACGTGTCATGCCGCTAAGACGCGCCGCCACACGTTCATTGTCATCCAGTGGGCCGGTCACATCAAAAGCCGCCCCGCGCTGGTTGTGATTGCCGGCAAACAGCTTCACCTCTCCCCCGGCATCAAACGCCGGTTTTCGCGACGTCAACGCGACAATGCCGCCTGGCGATGAACGTCCATACAGAACGGACGCCGGGCCGCGTACCACCTCGATATCTTCCAGAAACCAGGGGTCAACCACCAACGAACTGTGCGAATTGGTGTCGCCCATCATTTTTAACCCGTCGAGATAGACGTTATCCAGACTACCGTCCGAAAAACCACGCAATACGATGTAATCAAAGCGGTTAGAGGCGCCTATCTGATTACTGTATACGCCTGGGGTGTAGCTGACCGCCTGACGCACGCTGGTTGCGCCCTGCTCTTCAAACTGCTGGCGGGTAATAATGGATACCGACTGCGGCGTTTCAATATCTGGCGTCGCCAGCTTGGTCGCGCCACTCTGAACGGGCGAGGTGACAATGACGGTATCATTTTTTGTGGTTTCCTGGGCAGAAAGAGGAAAAGTCGCGCCGCCGATAGCTCCGCCTATCAATAGCGCCATACGCGTTGTCGCAAACATGAACATCTCCAAAGGCATCTTTATTGTAAATAAGAATTATTACCTTTTAGAGATAACGGACCACTATGCGTAACGCCAGATTGCCTATGCGCAATGATAAAAAATCACCCAAAGCGGCAGAAAACCGGGTTAGCGGCGGATATTACCGCTCTGGCGGGGCGCGTTACGCACAGTGTCGGGACGCCGTCAGAGACGCGTCACGCAGCTCGCCGGGCGAGCAGCCATAACGCCGACGAAATGCCGTCGCAAAGTTTGTGGCATGTTGATAGCCTGACATCCAGGCGGCCTGCTGCACGCTGTATCCCTCCATCAGATAACGACGCGCGCGCGCCAGGCGGCAATCGCGCAGATAATCAAACACGGTACACCCATAGGCATGGCGAAACTTGCACCGCAGGCTACTTGGACTCATTGCCGCCCGATGCGCCAGTTCGTTCAGCGTGTAGGCTTTTTCCGGCGTCTGCTCCAGTAAACGCCGAATGAGCTCCAGCCGCTGGTATTCACCGGTGACGGGAAGCCCGCGTTTTTGCGTTGCGGGCTGACATAGATTTAGCGCATAGCCCAGCAATTGCAGCATGATGCCTTCCAGCATTAACTGGCGTGACGCCGCATGAGGTCCGGGCTGCTGCGCATAACGTAGCCCTGAAAGCAGAAACTCCGGCACCTGCCAGACCCTCGCCGAGGCCGCGCTACGTTCCCACTCGTCTGCCAGCGAGACAGGCAAACGCTCCCGCCACCCGCCGTCCGGGTACATTCCCAGCGATAAGGTGCGCAATTTACTGTCTGCGCCGTGATGGGCGCGTATCGTCTGCTGCTCACTCAGTTGCGAGCAAAACGCCATCCCCGCGCTCAACAAAAAGGTCTGCTCATTGACAGCCAGCGCGACGTTACCTTCCAACACCACCAGCATATACAGCGGACTGCTATGGCGAGAGGTGGTTTCATAAGGTTGTAACACGTGAACATCCGAGCGTGTAATGCAAATCCCGCCGGGAAGCGCTATCTCTTCGATATCGCCATGAAGTACGGGACTACTCTGCGTATACTGCGGTAACGCAGGGAAGCGGTAATCAATGCCATAACGCTCGCCAAACGCGATGAAGTCGCTGACGGAAAAGATCTTTTTCATCGCCGGAGCGGCGGAAGAGTGACAGGAGATCGGAGACATTATCAATACCGTTTATCTGCGTTATACCAGAGCGTTAGCCACTGTGTAACCATATCACTGCGGCCCGGGAACGACAATAAAGATGAGAATAATTATCAACCGCCATTGAGGGGAGGGATAAGGCGAGCAACCGTGATCGATAAACACCGATCTGTCGATAAAAACGCGCTTTCGCCAAAGACGAAAGCGCGTCCGGGGGGTATCAGTCAGGAGCGAAATCCTGCGGAGGTCATGAGCAGTCTGAACAACATTCCGACGCCCGCCAGCAGAAGCACGCTGGCGCACCATATCGCGACCATCCATACGACTCGCCGCGACCATTTTTTCACTTTAACCATCAGTGATATCCCTCTCCATGTCGCACTTTTCCACGGAAGACGTAGTAGCTCCAGAAGGTATAAGCCAGAATAATCGGGATGATTATCAGCGCCCCAACCAGCATGAAGCTTTGACTTTGCGGCGGCGCGGCGGCGGCATACAGCGAAATATCCGGTGGAATAATATTCGGCCAAATACTGATGCCTAACCCGCTGAACCCCAGAAAAATCAGCCCTAGCGTGAGAATAAATGGACGCGCATGGGATTCTGGTTTTTTCACGCTGCGCCATAGCCAGACGCTAAAAGCCAACACCAGCACAGGCACTGGCAGGAAGTAATATAAATTGGGCAGCGTGAACCAGCGCTCGGCGATGTCGTCGTGAGTGAGCGGCGTCCACATGCTGACGCCTCCCATCACCAACAACAAGACGATCAACAACGGGCGCGACAGCGCGCACATCCGGCTATGCAGCGGATCTTCGCTTTTCATAATCAGCCAGGTAGCGCCCAGCAGCGCATAGGTGACGACCAGACCGACGCCGCAGAACAGGTTAAACGGCGTCAGCCAGTCAAGCTGCGAACCGCTAAAGGTTCGCCCTTCCACCTGAAAACCGCTCACCACCGCCCCCACCACAACCCCCTGGGCAAAGGTCGCCAGGATTGACCCGACGATAAAGGATTTATCCCAGAACGCGCGATGCGACTCGGTGGCTTTAAAACGGAATTCAAAAGCGACGCCGCGAAAGATAAGACCAAGCAGCATAACCACCAGCGGGATAGTCAGCGCGTCGGTGATGACGGCATAAGCCAACGGGAACGCGCCAAAAAGCCCGGCCCCGCCCAGCACCAGCCAGGTTTCGTTCCCGTCCCATACTGGCGCGACCGAGTTCACCATAACATCGCGATCGTGTTTATCGCGAATAAACGGAAACAGGATACCGACGCCCAGATCGAACCCATCCATTACGATATACATCAGCGTGGCGAACACGATAATAGCAAACCAGATAACCGGAAGATCGATGGTCATTCGCGTTTCTCCTGCTCAAGCGATTCTCCCACGGCAGAGATAGGACGCGCGGGTCTGCCATCGGTTTCAGCGGTCGGTGTCTCCGCCGGCTGCGGCCCTTTCTGGATAAGGCGAATCATATAAATATAGCCAACCCCAAAGACCAGGGAATAGACCACAAAGAAGGCCAGCAAACTGATGCTCATCTGCAAGGTGCTGTGCGCGGAAACCGCATCACGCGTTCGCAGCAGGCCATAGACCACCCACGGCTGACGTCCTACTTCAGTCGTCACCCATCCGGCAAGGATGGCGATAAGCCCGGACGGCCCCATCCACAGCGCAAAGTGCATAAAGGGCCGCGAATGATACAGTCGGCGTCGGTAGCGTAGCCACAGGCTGGCCAGCCCCAGGAAGATCATCAGTACGCCCATGCCCACCATCAGACGGAAAGACCAGAACACCACGGTAGAGTTGGGGCGATCCTCTTTGGGATAATCTTTTAGCGCAGGCACCTGTTTGTCCAGGCTATGCGTCAGGATCAGACTGCCCAACGCCGGGATCTCAAGCGCATAGCGGGTCCGTTCTGCCTCCATATCCGGCCAGCCTACCAGCGTAAGCGGCGTTGGCTCGCCGGGCGTATTTTCCCAGTGCCCCTCAATCGCGGCGATTTTGACCGGCTGATGCTTCAGGGTGTTAAGGCCATGCATATCGCCAATCAATGCCTGAACGGGCGCCACCACGACCGCCATCCATAACGCCATCGAGAACATACGGCGGATAGCCGGCGTATCGTTACCTTTCAGTAAATGCCAGGCAGCGGACGCGCCGACAAACATCGCGCTACTTAAAAACGCCGCAACGGACATATGCAACAGGCGATACGGGAACGACGGGTTGAAAATCACCGCGAACCAGTCCACCGGGACCACCTGACCGTTATGAATTTCAAATCCCTGCGGGGTATGCATCCAGCTGTTAGACGCCAGAATCCAGAACGTCGACATTAACGTGCCCAACGCCACCATACAGGTAGACAAGAAATGCAGGCCCGGCCCGACTTTGTTCCAGCCAAAAAGCATCACGCCTAAGAATCCCGCTTCCAGGAAGAATGCGGTGAGCACTTCATAGGTTAATAAAGGCCCGGTGATACTGCCGGCGAACTGGGAGAAACCGCTCCAGTTCGTTCCGAACTGGTAAGCCATGACCAGACCGGAGACCACGCCCATCCCGAAGTTGACGGCAAAAATTTTGAGCCAGAACTGATAGAGCGAGCGCCAGACAGGATTACGCGTTTTTAGCCATAAACCTTCCAGTACCACCAGGTAACTGGCTAAGCCAATCGTAATCGCGGGGAAAATAATATGAAAAGAGACGGTAAAGGCAAACTGGAGTCTCGCTAAAAAGAATGCATCAAACTCCATGTTCCCTCCCGTTTATATATAGTCACTTCGTGTAAAATATTCACTGTTCGCAACCAGGTTGAAACGAAACGGTTATTTTCCCCAAACGTAAAAACGTCGGGGAATATCCAGATAAATTACGATTTTTTTTGCGGCTGGCTGTCAGGCTTATCGCCCGACTCTGGCGCTTCGGAGGGGTCGTCTTTTTCGACAGCGAAACGGTAGTATCTATTTAGCATAACATGTCTCCCTTAGTTACATTCAATTGGCAATATCTACCCGGCCGTTATAAAAATAACGGCAAAACAAAAAAACAGCGTCCTCAAGACTATTTGCAATTTCAGCAAAATACGCTTAGCTGAAAGTTAAGAATAGACGTAAAACGATAACCTTCAAGTCAACGCGGTTTACGGGACGGGGGGATTAGCGCAGGGAGAATGACCGCAACGCTCGCTGCGCGGCGGCCATTTTATATGGTCTATCAAAAAGATAACCGTTAAGGTCCATTCAAACCCGTTAGTTTGCCTTCCCCTCAATCAAGCCATTGATCGTAGAAAATACCGCCGGCGCGCTGGTCGCTTCCGCAAACTCGACATTGATATTTTGCCGACGCAGCATATCGAAGAATTTACGTTGCGCATCAAGAATAACCTGATCGCCTACGCGCATATTTTCTGCTTTAGTTTCAACCAGTAAATAAACGCTGTCGGCGTCCTGACGCTCAATACGGTACACAAAATCCGGCGTAGTAGAGCCCCCCGTATATTTGGGGATCTGAATGGCCCGCTTAGGCAGTTTGCCAAACACAGAAACCTGTTGCGGATAATCGTATTTTAATAGCGGCAATTCTGGATCGACGCTGTCATAACGCAACGGCGGTATTTGATAGAGAGAACGGGGATCGTCTATCGCATTCTCATCCACATTTTTCCCGACAATTTCAGCGCTAATCTCCTCTCTGAACTGCCGTGCCGTGGAATCAAATACCGACGTTGAAGCCTGAAAATCGAGAGGCAGATAATCGTGGCGCTGCGCAAAATGCGCATTAATCCGCACCTGTAATGCGCGGGTCATATTGTCCAACGAGATCTCGCTTAAATAGTGTGAATCTCCGTGCAAAACATCACGCAGCATCGCCATTAACACCGGATGCAGGAAGTTAACCGGCAGACTGGTGCGTAACGCCAGTTGCTTAAGAAAATGGCCATATTTCATGCCCGCCATAAATTCGCTGGCGGCTAATTCGCCTTCCCGCTGTGCCACTTCAAAACGGCCATTATCTTCATTCGATACCAGCCGTTGTTGCACCTGGCTTGGCTTCTGGCGTATATACAGCGCCGGATCGCGCAGCACCTCGGCGGCAATCTGTTCCAGAGAAGCGCCGCTACGCTCGAATTGCAGCATATAACGGCGGGAAAACTGCTCCCAGATACTGCTAAGTTGTTCCCAATTCTCTTTGCGTAACCTGACTCGCAATCGGGAGGCGGGCTTATTGTCACGAATGCGATCCGCTCGCACCCGCGCCTGCGTCAGCTCAGGGTAGAACTCCAGTAGCCACGCAAAACCACTTTTGGTTTCCCCGTTAAGCGTGACGCTGGGTTTAAACTCATTACTCCGGTTGATCAGTTTTTTATCATCCAGATCTTCCAGCAAACGAAGCTCCGTAAACGCAGGATCGACTTTTTGTCGCTCGGTGACGATGAGTGTGATCATCGCCTCATCCAGTTTCTGCTCGTTAAGCTGAACTTTGCTGTCGCGATTAATCTCATCAACCAGCATACTGGCAAACGTTTTTTCATCATAACCAATCAGAAACGACAGCCGGGACGGCCACTCTTCCTGATGAACGCGATGGCCGTTTTCATCTACCGGTAGCCGCAGGCCGCGCCCCACTTCCTGAATTTTGCTCGACTCGCTACCGGAAGAACGTAATTTAGCAATGACAAAAACATTCGGGTTATCCCAACCTTCGCGAAGCGTCCATTTTGAAAACAGAAAGCGGCGCGTTTCCCAGTTGCCGTGATGGTCTGAAAAACTGAGCAACTTCTCTTTATTTTTCAGAATATCATCTACTTCAGCCTGGATCGCCTCATCGCCGCTTCCCCGGTCTTCGCCAAAGTAACCGGCGTGAACGTTTTGGTTATCCGAGTGCAGGCTGGCGAGCGTGGCCTGCAGAAATGACAGATACTCCACTTCTCGCGGCAGAGTCTTGCGCTGATAATCGTCAATCAGTTGCGTCAGTTTCTTTTTCAGCAAACGCTCAAAAGTGACTTTCAACCAGCCTTCGTCATCACGATAGCTTTTAATACTGTCAATAAAGAAAAGGCTTAAGGTCTTAATACGCGGGGCATTATTTTCTGGCTCATTGCTGCGTAAAAAATTTGCCTGCTCGGTGTCAAAATGCTTATCGATGGCGTCCTGAATAATCAGTTCCTGGTAGCTCGCGCCAAAGGTTCCTGGCACCAGCGCCATCCCTGCCTCCAGCTCCAGATCGTTCGACAACATTTTACTGCCGGCATATTCGATACTGCCTTCAAATCCTGCATCGACATCGGCGAGATTTTCGCCCACGCCAACCTCGGCAATTTTGCTCCCCCGTCGGAGGATTAATTTCTTTGCCGTGACGCTGTCAACGATATAACGATTGTTGGCCTGTTCTTCGGGGAGATTCGGGTAATAAATATCAATACCTTTCACCAAACCATCGTTAAAACTGTCCACCGCGTTGAGATCAAACTGCGGTTGTCGGCGATAGTAATCTTTACGTACACATTTATTTTTACCCTTACCTTCGACAATATCCGGGAAGGTAGCGCCAAAGCGGACGATCATTTGCGGCTGAATGGCCTGAATCGCTCGATAAAATTTGTTATCTCGCGCAAAACGATGCGGTTCATCAATAATGACCACCGGTCGCGTCATTTGCAGCCCTTTAACAGGCGACGTCAACCCGCCCAGTAGCGTTTGATCGTAATCGTCTCGCGTCATACTGGCGGAATTGAGCATTTGCGCATTGATCAGCAAAACCTGAATCGTATGGCTATCACGACGGCTGGCATCAGTAAAACTTAATAACTGGGCCGGAAAATTTTTACGCCCCGACTTTACTTTAAAATCACCGGCGTTGATGGTGCAAAGTTCCATCCGCGTATTTTCGTAGAACTGTGAAAAATGCTGTCTGGCGTAATCGCTGGTAATAAAGTTCCGCGCACCTTCTTTAATGGCTGGCGTCGGCACCACCAGCACAAATTTGAAGAGGCCGTAGTTCTGATGCAGTTCATACATCAACCGGGTATAGACATAGGTTTTACCCGTCCCGGTCTCCATTTTAACGTCAATATTGGCCTTATCGTCGTAACGTTCCTTAATCAGCGGATTAGCATAGTGATTATGATCGGCCTGAGCGTGATCGATACCGGTGAAACTCGCCAGAATCGCCGCTAACGCCTGTTCCTGATGGGGAAGTTCTTCCAGTAAAATATTCATCATCATCCCCTCTTAATAACGCTTCACCAGGTTCACTTTTTGATCAAGCTGTTTTAAGCCGATGTCCAGTTCACGAATGGATTCAAGGTCGAAAGAGTAGCCGTAAATGACAATAGTCTGAACCGGAAGCTGGTGCGTACCAATGTGGTTGAGAAGATCGCGGGTCTGCTCGGTTCCCCATCGTTCATCAATCAGATACAGGCGCGTATTATCAACATACCTGGCGCAATAGCCGGAAAAATCAATGGCCTGTACGTCAATATCCATTTTATAACCATCGGCGACCAGCCATGTCGTTAATAAGGTCTCTTCGCCGCTTGCGCCGCCCGGCACGCCCAATCCTCTGGCGGAAAAAGGATTGATCATGTCGGTAAATCCTGACTCGGTAAAAGCGGCCAGTTGACCGCTGGTATTGATAAAATGGCCGGTAGCAATATCGAAGCTATCCAGATCGTCCAGCGTCTGCTGTGTCGGAGTGGCAAAACGATAATGTTTAAAACCGAGGTCGCTATTGGTCGCGGGATTGTTGGCGCGGATCTTCGCCGCAACGCGTGTAATTCGCTCGCGGCTGATTTCATCAATAGTGTTATAACCTGCTTTTTTCGCGATAGTGTTATTGCTTAATGCCTGATCGATAGTACACAGAATAAACGTGCGCTGCCCCCCATCTTCTTCATTCAGCGCCATCACCGCATGGGCCGTAGTGCCGGAACCGGCAAAAAAGTCCAGAACGACGCCGTCTTTATCGATAGCGAGCTTGATGATTTTCTTCAATAATGCGGTCGGTTTCGGCGTATCAAAAACGTTGTCGCCGAAGAGATCCAGAATCTCCTTTTTCCCCTCTTTATTCGACGCTACGTTATCCCAGTAATTGGTCGTTGGCTGCCCTTTACTGTGGTGCGCGTACATGACTCGCTGGGGAATACCGCCGTTATCTTTGCCAAAATAGACCAGATTATCGGCCACCAGTTTTTGGTAACTGGCTTCAGGATAAGCCCATAGTCTTTCGTGTACCGTACCGTTCGGCGTGGTAATTTTATAGGTATAGCCGCCGCCGCTCAGCCCCTTTGACACCGTTAACGGCACCGGCCGCCATTTCCCTTCTGGAAACTGTTCGGTCGGTTCTTTATAGGATTTCTGAATATACTCTTTAGAAAGCGGTTCTAAACGTAAAGCGCCCTGACCGGTTTTGGCGTAAACAAGAATGTATTCCCCCTGGATGGAAACGTTATCAGAGTCGTTAGAAATCTCTTTTTTGCGCTTCCACATCACATTGGTGACAAATCCGCCTTCGCCAAAAATCTCATCCATCATTAATTTAAGATTGGCGTACTCATTATCGTCGATAGAGATAAAAATAAACCCGGTATCTTTCAGGAGCTTCCTGGCCAGGAAAAGACGCGGATACATGAAAGATAACCACGCGGAGTGCGTCGATTTACCCTGAATGGATTTTAAACGTGCCAGTTCAGTATCATTAAGACCAAACATATCCTGCAACGCCCGATCGCTATATTCAAAATGATCGGGATAGACAAACCCGTCCGACCCGGTGTTATAAGGGGGATCGATATAGATCATATCGACGGTATCGGCGTAATTATTTTGCAGATGGCGTAACACATCCAGATTATCTCCGGTCAGAAAAAGATTATGGCTGTTTTTATTTTCTGCCAGAGTATTGTGTTCCACGTCAGGAACGATAACGGTAACGGATTTTTCACCCGCCTGTTTTTTTGCGTAATCTTTGCCAATAAAATCAATCTGATAACCGCTAGTCAGCTCATCAATATTACGCGCTTTCAGCGCGCGCTCAAATTTGGCGAGATCAAATCCGCCTTTCGCGATCAGTTCGCCCTGCTCGTTATAGCGATCGGCGATAAAAAATTCCGGTAATGCACGTTGTAACTCAGACAGAAAGGCGCTATTCGGGGCAACAGACTCGTTGTGTTTTTGGTTATCTTTCAACATGATATCTTCGCTCCGTTGATAATTTTAAGGTCCAACAATCAATTTCTTATAAAGAAAAAAGTAAGCGATGATTGTAATGGTCACGAAAGGCAGATGCCATCATTAACCTTTGTTGTTCGTTGAAAGGGCGTGAAAACGACGGGGGAAGGCGTGCTCCCGGCGACAGTATGCGCCAGGAGCGTAGTGTTTACGTGCGATGACCGATGGCCGACTCCGGGAGGGCGTCGCTATCTGTACCGGAGATGACGACTCCCCGGGTCTCGCGACCAAATGCCACAAATACACAGATTAAAATAGCCACCGCGCCAGCCACGATCGCCATTGCCAACCCGTAATTGCCACCATGCGTTTCCGCGATGCGGGCCTGTAACGTCGCATTAACCGACGCCAGTAAATTACCCAGTTGGTAAACAAACCCTGGCAGCACGGCGCGCGCATTCGCCGGAACCAGCTCGTTTAGCCAGGTCGGTACGACTCCCCAGGCGCCCTGCACCATAAACTGCATCAGGAACGCGCCCAGGCCAATCGTGAATGATCCGCTGGAAAATGCCCATAGCGGGAGTACCGGAAGCGCAAGAAAGGCGGCGATCATGATCGCTTTTTTACGCCCAATACGTTCCGATAGCGTACCGTAGAAAATACCGCCGAGCATGGCGGCAATGTTATAAAAAATCGCAATGATACTGATCAGATGCGGATCAAAACCATGCTGCATCTTCAGGAAGGTAGGATAGAGATCCTGCGTGCCGTGACTGAAAAAATTAAAGAACGCCATGACCAGCACCAGATACAGACACAACTTCCACTGTTTGCGCAGAACAGGAAGCAGCGCGGTATTCTCTTTACGCGCTCTGGCCGCCAGCCAGACGGGGGATTCCGGCACTTTAAACCAGATATAAGGCAGTAAGACAACAGGCAGGGCGCCAATCAGGAACATGCCGCGCCAGCCTACCATACTGTAGAAGAGGCCAAAAATAACCGAGGCGAACAGATAGCCGCAGGGATAGCCCGCCTGAAAAATGCCCGACATCAGGCCACGCGAACGATCGGGAATGGTTTCCATCGCCAGTGATGACGCAACGCCCCATATCCCGCCCATCGCCACGCCGTACATGACCCGAAAAATCAGAAATGCCATGAAGGTGGGCGACCAGGCGGAAAGCAGTTCAAACACCGTGAAGAACAGAATATTGAGCATCAGTATCGGTCGACGTCCGTACTTTTCCGCCATTCGACCAAATAGCAGCGCGCCAATGGGACGTACCGCCAGGGTCAGCATAATCGCAATGGAAACGTCCGATACGGAAGCGTGAAACCATTCGGCGAGATCGCTAAGTACAAAGACAAGGATAAAGAAATCAAACGCATCCAGCATCCAACTGGTAAAGCTGGCAAACGCCACATGTCGTTGTGTCGTCGTCCAGTTCAGGGGGGTGTACATAGGTAGTGTCCTGCATCAAAAAATAACATCAAGCTTTGAAGCGGCGAAACGCCGGAGCGCTCCCGTCGTCAAAGCGACGTAACAAGGTAGCGTTGCGCTACTTATTTGTTATCTTTTTGTATATAGCAGGTAAAATGTTAGCAAAAATAGACAAATCATTACATATTATTAACAAAGCTTACTGGCACATGATTTGTCACAGTTTTTATGGGGATTATCTCATGCAAAGAAAAGCGAAGCGTGGCTAGCGTATCGCGACCGGCCTGTCGCCAGACCGATCGCCATTGACGATTACCTCTCGCGCGGCGGGAAACCGGCCTTTTGCAGGGCGGCGGCAATTTGCTCCGCGGATAGCGATGTTTCAACGTCAACCAGACGCGTCGCCGGGTCGGTTCTCACCGTCGCCAGCGCAGCAGTGAATCAGCGCTTTGAGGGTTTGCGCCATGTGCTGCATGTTCTGGATACGTCTGTCCAGTTCATCAATATGCGTCTGCACCAGGCGTTTAGCGTCTGCGCTTTGTCGCGGCTGGTTATTCCAAAGATTCAGTAAGCCGCTGATTTCAGCAACTGAAAAGCCGAGGTCGCGCGCGCGGCGTATAAAATGCAATTGATTAACATCAGCCTGGGTATAGGCCCGATAGCCGGAATCCGTTCGATGCCCCTGGAAGCGAGCATTGAAATCTATGGGCCTGCGCCCATTCCTGATGATTTCAGGGTTTAGTGAACTTCCGCTTCTTGCTCAAAAACGCCTGTCAATTTAGCAGGATATTGGATGCATTATTTTGTCAGAGATGACACAAGTAAAATGTAAGTGGGTAGTCGGTAATAAGAGCCAAATATACAATGTAACGCTATGTTTATTATTAATTTATTACATAATGGCTATATAACATACCCCCAATTATACCCTCATGCACTTTTACGCCCATAATGATTGATTTTTTTATACTGCACTTGGGGAGAGTAACGGGCGGTTGATCTAAGCTGGCAAAGTTAAGATAACCCCGCCAACCAGGGAAAAGCCGCTAGATCGTGGTGTAGTGATAACGACACGCAACAATGTACAGATCGCCTTGCTCAACGTAATATACCAGGCGATGTTCTTTCGTGATGCGACGTGACCAGAGGGGCTTACGGTGCTTTAGCGCCTCCGGCTTCCCTATCCCCTTGAAGGGGCTTTCCTTAGCCGATTTGATTAACTCCATTACCTTGTTATGCGTCTTTGGGTCAGTCTCGGCCCAGTATTGAAGATCGCTTTTTGCCTGCGGAGATATCCTGACTTTCATTAAATGTCCAGTTCCTCATAATCGCCGCGTTCGAGCGATGCAAGGCTGGCTTCAATGTGTGCGGCGTTCGCCGGGTTACTGAACAGGTGTAGCGTTTCCTGAATCGAGGCAAATTCTTCCGCGTCGATCATTACCACGCTTTTAGCACCTTTACGCGTAACCAGGATAGGCGCGCGATCATCATTAGCCTGTTGCATCAGGTCAGCTAAATGCTGCCGAGCATCGGTATAGTTTACATGTTGCATTTGTTTGCTCCGCCAAAGTTCTTACGGTGTAAGTATGTCACACGTACAACTAGTTGTACATGTGGTTGTGTGTTACTTACTTGTTACGGCATAAACGGCAGCGGGACGAAAACCGCCCTCACCCGCACGCCCGCGGCGTTTACGTGGTGAGAATTTTTTCAGTTTCGAAAATTCAGGAAGGAAGCGCCAGAACAGGCATTAGACGGGGTTTTACATGAAATTTGAGACTGAAAAAAATGCAATCAATTGCAAAGGATTTCAATAATTACAGTCGTCGTAAAATTCAACCTTCAATAAAAGCAACATAATCATATGAAAATTAAAATAAAAAATTAAATTACGTGACCATAAGAGAAAAGCAGAAAAAAGAATAAAGCCACGTAACATAATGATATAAAAGGTAATTTATATCTCTTTACTTTCTAAATTCGGCATAGACAATGATATAATAATGTTTCTTTGTCGAATGATGATTATTATGCGCAGCCCTAAAATTATTTGCCCTGAATGTGAAAGTAATTCAGTGATAAAAAAGACCGTCCGTAAACACCCTCACCTTTCTGATGTTTATTGTGCATGTAATAACGTGGAGTGCGGACACACCTTTGTTGTGAATATGACGTTCTCCCATACGCTAAGCCCCAGCGCGCTGACCGGGGATAAAGCAGTAAAAACAATGATTGATATGATCACACCGAAACAAAAAGCAATGATAAAAGAATTGCTTCGGATATACCCCCAGCGCCAGTAGCTTTTCTTTTCCGGCTACCCGGTACTTTAAACGCCAGTACCGGGAACCATTGGGATTAACAAGCAGATAAAGCCCGCCACCATCGGCCAGCTTATAGGGTTTCTCTTTCGGTTTGGCCGTACCGACCTGGCGGGCATTCAGTTTCATTTGGGGGTATCTCCAGCAGCCCACACAGCACATACCCCCGAATATACCCCCAAAAAGATGTAGATTTCAGGAGACATTGATAGACGTTAAAACACTATCGAGAGCGCTCAAAGCTAGAATATATGCGGGTTTATTGGATTTTAATAGACGGAAAAGACGTTGAAATGGTGCCGATAATAGGAGTCGAACCTACGACCTTCGCATTACGAATGCGCTGCTCTACCAACTGAGCTATATCGGCCCTGAGAAGGGTGTGTTCATGTGAGTGAATCACGGGGTAGAAGGTTAAAACTAACCGGGCGGTGCGTCAATAGCCTTGCTACTCAACCGGCTATTTTTGCACCGCTCGACATTAATTACGCACGAATCGTACCATCGCCAAAGCCTATCCACTTATAGGTGGTAAGCGCTTCAAGCCCCATCGGACCGCGGGCATGTAATTTCTGCGTGCTGACCGCCACTTCTGCGCCAAGCCCAAACTGCCCGCCATCGGTAAAACGGGTAGAGGCGTTGACATAAACCGCAGCGGAATCCACTTCGTTCACGAAACGCGCAGCATTATGCATATCACACGTCAAAATCGCATCGGAGTGCTGAGTACCATGTTCGCGAATGTGAGCGATAGCGCCATCCATATTTTCGACCACCACAACGTTCAGATCCAGAGACAGAAACTCGTTATCCAGCTCTTCCGGTTTCAGCGGCACCAGTTTGGCAGGACCATGCAGTGCCTGCATGACGGTTTCATCCCCATGCAGCGTCACGCCACTCTCCGCCATCTGCTTGCTCAGCGCAGGCAAAAAGCGTTCTGCGATGTCCTGATGCACCAGCAAGGTTTCCACCGTGTTACAGGTGCTCGGGCGCTGGGTTTTGGCGTTGACGATAATCTTCAGCGCCGGGGCGATGTCTGCGCTGCTATCGACAAAAATATGGCACACGCCAATCCCGCCGGTAATCACCGGAATGGTGGATTGCTCGCGACACAGTTTATGCAAGCCTGCGCCGCCGCGCGGGATCAGCATATCGATATACTTATCCATACGCAGCATTTCATTGACCAGCGAACGATCCGGATTATCAATCGCCTGAACCGCCGCCTCCGGTAAACCGCAAGCTTTCAACGCCTTCTGAATGACACGAACGGTTGCGGCATTCGTGCGATGCGTCTCTTTCCCACCGCGTAGAATCACCGCATTACCGGTTTTCAGACACAAAGAAGCTACATCAACGGTAACGTTCGGACGCGCCTCATAGATAACGCCAACCACGCCTAACGGCACGCGGCGGCGCTCCAGACGTAGCCCGCTGTCCAGCAGGCCGCCGTCGATCACCTGCCCGACCGGGTCGGCGAGATTACAGACCTGGCGCACATCGTCAGCAATCGCTTTCAGACGCGCAGGGGTCAGCGCCAGGCGGTCCAGCATCGCTTCGCTCAGGCCGTTGGCCCGCGCCTGCTCAACATCTTGTACGTTCGCGCTGAGGATACTTTCCATTTGCGCTTCCAGTTCATCGGCTATTTTTTCCAGCACGCGATTTTTTTCGCCGCTGGAGAGCAGCGCCAGCTTATACGACGCCGCTTTAGCAGCAATGCCCATTTGTTCCAGCATATGCCTGTTCCTTATCGAGTAATCATGTCATCACGATGAACAGCGACCGGGCCATATTCATAGCCCAGAATCGCATCGATTTGTTGAGAGTGGTGACCGGCTATCCGCCGCAGAGCATCACTGTTATAACGACTGACGCCATGAGCGATATCACGCCCTTGCAGATTACAAATTCTGATGACCTCCCCCCGCGAGAAATTGCCCGTCACGCTTTTGATGCCTTTTGGCAGAAGTGAACTGCCACGTTCCAGCATTGCCGCGGTCGCGCCTTCATCAACCGTAATTTCGCCTGCCGGCGGCGCGCCGAAGATCCAACGTTTGCGGTTCTCCAGCGGCGAGGCTTGCGCATGAAAACGGGTGCCGACGGAAATCCCCTCCATCACATCGCCGATCACGCCCGGTTTACTGCCTGAGGCAATAATCGTATCAATACCCGCGCGACAGGCCACGTCTGCCGCCTGAAGCTTAGTGCTCATACCACCGGTCCCCAGTCCGGAAACGCTGTCTCCCGCGATAGAGCGCAGCGCATCGTCAACGCCATACACATCTTTGATAAGCTCCGCCTGCGGATTGCTACGCGGATCGGCGGTAAATAATCCTTGCTGATCGGTCAGCAGCAGCAGTTTATCCGCGCCTGCCAGGATCGCCGCCAGCGCGGAGAGGTTATCGTTATCGCCCACTTTAATTTCCGCTGTCGCAACGGCATCATTTTCATTGATAACCGGCACAATATGGTTATCCAGTAATGCACGCAGCGTATCGCGGGCGTTCAGAAAGCGCTCTCTGTCTTCCATATCCGCACGCGTCAACAGCATCTGCCCGATATGGATACCGTAAATTGAAAACAACTGCTCCCACAGTTGAATCAGGCGGCTTTGCCCTACCGCCGCCAGAAGCTGTTTAGAGGCGATCGTTGCCGGCAGTTCCGGGTAGCCGAGATGTTCACGTCCGGCGGCAATCGCGCCAGAGGTAACAATAACAATACGATGTCCCGCGGCATGTAGCTGCGCGCACTGGCGGACAAGTTCTACGATATGGGCTCGGTTCAGGCGGCGCGATCCGCCTGTTAGCACGCTGGTGCCGAGTTTTACGACCAGCGTCTGGCTGTCACTCATGATTCTCTGCCGTTCAAAATAAGAAATAAAGACCAAATGAACGTTTTAGCAGGACTGGCTCCGGTTGCCAACAACCTGTACGCGTAGCGTGAAATTTTGTTGCGCAGGATCAGCAAGCGTAGCGGCAGAATTTGACAATTTTATTGCCGCAACAATTAAACATATTTTTTAAAAAAAATTCTCATTTTGTCATAAATCTTTCATTACCGAACGTTAAAAACCTTCCTGTTTTTAACCGGGTTTCCCGACAAATCATAGCGCGTAATTAAAACAGGAATGGAAATGAATAAGAGCACTCTGGCAATAGTGGTGAGTATCATCGCATCAGCATCTGTTCACGCCGCCGAGGTTTACAATAAAAACGGTAATAAGCTTGATGTGTATGGAAAAGTTAAAGCCATGCACTATATGAGCGATTATGACAGCAAAGATGGCGATCAAAGCTACGTTCGTTTTGGTTTTAAAGGCGAAACGCAAATTAACGATCAATTGACCGGCTACGGGCGCTGGGAAGCTGAGTTTGCCGGTAATAAAGCCGAAAGTGATTCGTCCCAGCAAAAAACCCGCCTGGCCTTTGCTGGCCTGAAATTAAAAGATATCGGTTCTTTTGACTATGGACGTAACCTGGGCGCGCTGTACGATGTTGAGGCCTGGACGGATATGTTTCCCGAATTCGGCGGCGACTCTTCCGCTCAGACCGATAATTTTATGACTAAACGCGCCAGCGGCCTGGCGACTTACCGCAATACCGATTTCTTCGGCATCGTTGATGGACTGGATCTTACCTTACAGTATCAGGGGAAAAACGAAGATCGCGATGTGAAAAAGCAAAACGGCGACGGCTTCGGCACATCCGTGAGCTATGATTTCGGCGGCAGCGATTTTGCCGTCAGCGGCGCTTATACTCTCTCCGATCGCACCAGGGAGCAAAATCTGCAGCGCCGCGGTACGGGCGATAAAGCCGAAGCCTGGGCTACGGGTGTAAAGTATGACGCGAATGATATTTATATTGCGGCTTTCTATTCAGAAACCCGCAACATGACGCCAATTTCCGGCGGATTTGCCAATAAAACCCAAAATTTCGAAGCGGTTATCCAGTATCAGTTTGATTTTGGTCTGCGTCCGTCATTAGGCTATGTGCTGTCAAAAGGCAAAGATATTGAGGGCGTCGGCAGTGAGGATTTGGTGAATTACATTGACGTTGGCGCAACCTATTACTTCAACAAAAATATGTCCGCGTTTGTAGATTACAAAATCAATCAGCTTAATAGCGATAACACGTTAGGCATTAATGACGATGATATTGTGGCAATAGGGTTGACCTACCAGTTCTGATAAGTCGCATTGTGCCTGATGGCGCTACGCCATCAGGCATGGCAGCAGGGTTATGCCGACAGTTTTACCGGCTCGTCGTTGAAATCGTCAGACGGCTCCAGCGCCAGCTCCATAGAAATCAGCAGGTCGCGTAGCTTTTCATGAAACTCGCGTAGCGTGTATTCCAGTCGCTCCACCACTTCGGTTTCGTTAATCGGCACTGCGGTCCAGTTGCCCTCTTTATCAAACAAACCAAACTGATAACGATAAGTGAAGCGTTTCTCTTGTGCTTCCAGCTCCATCCACCAGCCCCAAAATTCACGCTTCTCTGGCGCGGGCTTCACGTTGACGCAAACTGCCAGGCAATCGAAAAAAAAACGATTGTCTTCGCACTGCCCTTCCCGGATATAGGGGCCAAGCGCGGTAAATTTCTTGATCAATCTACTTTTCGGGTGTCCACTCGGTAACGTCATTGCGATCTCCTTTAATGAAGCAACTGTTTTACCAAATCAATAGAATTTATCAATCTATTAACACAATCTATGATTAATCCAGTCGGTAATTTCTTGCAGCGCGTGGTCAAAATTGCGGTACACCGGGTTAAAAGGGATCTCTATCAGCTTACCGTCTGAAGATGATGTTGTAATTAAGCGAGACTCTTCTTCCGGGCTGAAAGGATCGTTTTTCCAGAAGCCGGAAAGCATTGGCGTAGGACAACGTCTGCCCAGTAGCCCCTGTACTTTCAACGAATAGCGATTGAGCTCCACACGCAGCGCCTCATCCGAAGCATCATGCATACCCAGACGGCTGGCCAGCACATCCAGATACATCTCCGGCACCGTGCTCTGTCGTTGCGGATCGCTAAGTAGCGCATGGACCACCGGCCCCAAGCAAGCCACCGCTTTCAAACGCGGCGCTTCCAGATAGGCCAGACGCACCGCAACGTTGGCGCCAAAACGGAAACCAAACGCTGCAACACGAGTATGATCCACCCAGGGGACATTAGGAAGCGCTTTTAACACATGCTGGTGGAGCAAGCTGGAATCCTGGGTTAATTTCCACTTTGATGAAAATCCAACCGAAGGCATATCAAGCGTTAACATCGCAATACCGCGCGGCGCGAAATAGCGTTCATACAGGGTGTAATAGTCGGTTTGCATGGCGTCCAGGCCGCCGCACATGAGCACCGTCGGAAACGGACCATCCCCTTTCGGCATATGTAAAAACGCGGTGACAGGCGAACCGCCAGGAACGGCAAATTCCATTTCACGTAACGAGCCTGGCAACCGCTGCGCGGCCTCTTCATAGGCGCGATTCGCCAGCGCCTGCGCCTGCTCCGCCAGCTCATCGCCCTTCAAATGCGGGTAGGCGGCAATGTTATATAGCGTTGAGGCATGAAGCCAGTAGCGCCCGCTGCGCATGGCGTCCTGTTCCTGACAGGCTTTCTGCTGCCAGTCCATCGCCTGCTTTGCCCACTCATAAATCCAGTTGCCGCCGCGGTAACCGATGACCGTATCGTATAAATCATCATCCGTTCGCTCTGCGTCGCTCATCACAATGCGCGACTGCACATCAAGGATTTCTCGTGGGTCAACGCCGCGCCAAATCCACATCAGGCGGTTTATCATGCGATACCAATGCGGGACGTTCTTACCGTCCAGCGCGGATTGCATGGGCGGCTGCGACCCACGATTGAACCGACGGACAAGGGTAGACGTTTCAGTATGTTTAAAGCGGGGTTTGAACAGGGTTTCGCTGAGGTTAGCCTGTGTCATTCGTGCAGCCTCCTTGGATACTCATAGAGGCTTATTGTAACCAATAAAACAGCGCCCGGCATTGCCGGGCGCTCTGAAAAGCTGCTGATTAACGACCTGAAATCGGCGGTACAAATACCACACCCATATCCCAGGGCTGTTCAATCCAGGTGTTCTGAGGAATATCAATAACATAATCATCAACCAGCGGACGGCCCGCCGGTTTAGCGAAAATCGTGACGAAATGCGCTTTAGGGTACATTTCGCGAATCGCGACGGCGGTGCCGCCGGTATCGACCAGATCGTCGATGACGATAAAGCCTTCGCCGTCGCCTTCTGCACGTTTCAGCACTTTCAGTTCGCGCTGGTTATCGTGATCGTAGCTGGAGATGCATACGGTATCGACATGACGAATGCCCAATTCACGCGCCAGTAGTGCGCCCGGTACAAGGCCGCCACGACTTACGGCAATAATGCCTTTCCATTGTTCTGAAGGCATGAGGCGGCTCGCCAGTTTGCGTGCGTGAATCTGCAACATGTCCCAGGTGACGACGTATTTTTCGCTCATGTGAAGTGTCCCAGCCTGTTTATCTACGGCTTAAAAAGTGTTCGAGGGGGAAATAGTTGCGCGAGATTATAGAGACCTGACGCGCTAAAAACCAGTGTTTAGCGGAATCCACGCCTCTTTTTGTATGCTTTATACTACCCGCAGGCGGAGAAAGTGGTATTCTCAGTCGCATCTCGTAAGAGTTATCAATTCCGCTAACCCTGTGGCCTGTAAGAACGTTTTTCAGACCACCGCCAAGGAGACTTATCGTGTCTGAACTGTCTCAGTTATCACCACAACCTTTGTGGGATATTTTTGCCAAAATCTGTTCTATTCCTCACCCGTCCTATCACGAAGAGCAACTCGCGGAACATATTGTGAGTTGGGCCAAAGAGAAAGGCCTTTACGTGGATCGCGACCAGGTCGGTAATATTCTGATCCGTAAGCCCGCCACTGCAGGTATGGAAAATCGCAAGCCGGTCGTTTTACAGGCGCATCTGGATATGGTGCCGCAAAAAAATAGCGACACCGTTCACGACTTCACTACAGATCCTATCCAGCCTTATATTGATGGCGAATGGGTTAAAGCGCGCGGTACTACGCTCGGCGCCGACAATGGTATTGGAATGGCTTCTGCGTTAGCGGTACTGGCTGACGATAATGTCGTCCACGGCCCGCTGGAAGTGCTGCTGACCATGACCGAAGAAGCGGGCATGGATGGCGCGTTCGGCCTCCAGTCCGGCTGGTTGCAGGCCGACATCCTGATCAACACCGACTCTGAAGAAGAAGGTGAGATCTATATGGGCTGCGCAGGCGGCATCGATTTTACCTCTAATCTGCCGTTGACCCGTGAAGCTGTACCCGCAGGATTTGCGTGCTTTAAGCTAACCCTGAAAGGCCTGAAAGGCGGCCACTCCGGTGGTGAAATTCACCTCGGCCTTGGCAATGCCAACAAATTGCTGGCGCGTTTTCTGGCCGGGCACGCAGAAGAACTGGATCTGCGTCTGATCGATTTCAACGGCGGCACGCTGCGTAACGCGATTCCGCGCGAAGCGTTCGCTACCCTCGCCGTTGCCGCAGACAACGTAGGCGCTCTGAAAACGTTAGTGAACGCTTACCAGGATATTCTGAAAAACGAACTGACGGAAAAAGAGAAAAACCTGACGCTGCAACTCAATGAGGTTGCCAGTGATAAAGCCGCATTGACCGCGCCGTCACGCGATACCTTTGTGCGCCTGCTGAACGCAACGCCGAACGGCGTGATCCGCAATTCAGACGTGGCGAAAGGCGTAGTGGAAACATCACTGAACGTTGGCGTGGTCACAATGTCTGATGCGAATGTCGAAATTCACTGCCTGATTCGCTCTCTTATCGACAGCGGTAAAGATTATGTGGTGAGTATGCTGGATTCGCTGGGCAAGCTGGCTGGCGCGAAAACCGAAGCAAAAGGCAGCTATCCTGGCTGGCAGCCCGATGCGAACTCGCCGGTCATGCACCTGGTGCGGGAAACCTATCAGCGTCTGTTCAACAAGACACCGAACATCCAGATTATCCACGCAGGCCTGGAATGCGGTCTGTTTAAGAAACCCTATCCGGATATGGACATGGTTTCTATTGGGCCTACCATTACCGGACCTCACTCTCCGGATGAGCAGGTACATATCGAAAGCGTCGGCCACTACTGGACTCTGCTGACCGAATTGCTGAAAGCGATTCCTGCGAAGTAAGAAAGCGCTAAAATGCCCGTCCCATTTCTGGAGCGGGCTATCAATATGGAATATCGGGTATCCATTGCCAGATAAGCTCTCCTGGATGCGCTGAATAGCGCTGCGGCTACACGCGAATAGCCGGACAGCCCTATAACAGCGCCGGTAACACCGAATTATTGTGGCGTAAACGCCATTCCTTTAAATATCCGTAGCGGATTGCCGCGCTCAATCTGATGATGGAACAGACGCCTTTCAGACTTCAACGCCGCACACTCATTTTGCCGTTGCTGTTCCAGCCGCCAGGCAATCAGCAGCCGGGCCAGACGCTTATTCGCATGTTGACTGCGCTCCGACTGAACCTTCACGCTAATCCCGCTCGCCAGGTGCGTGGCCCGCACTGCCGAGTCGGTTTTATTAACGTGCTGCCCACCCGGGCCGGAAGAGCGCAGAGTCTCGAAACGAATCTCATCAGACTGTATGTGTTCGTCGGCGGAAAAGCGCCCAATGCCGACGTACCAGTTTTTTCGCCCATGGTGCGGGCGATACGGGCTGGTACAAATCCACAGTAACGTGCCGCACCAACGTTCACTGAAAGCCATAGCTTTTTCGCCGTCCAGCGAGACCAGCGCGGAACGCAGCGTGTCTGGTAATCGTCCCGGCTCTGTTTCAAGTCGCGTCAACGATACCTTTTCTCTGGCGGCTTCTTTCGTCAGACAATCCAGCGCTTTTTTTACCGCCAGACAACACTCGTCCGGTCCCTGTGCAGAAGAAAGTTGCAGTAAGATCATGCGCTTTTCTCCCCTGAGGTTTTCAGCGTCAGCACCGGACGCAGGCAGGCAACTGGCGTAATCAGTCCGGCGTCTGCCAGACAATCCACAACGCTATCGATGGATTTATACGCCTGCGGCGCTTCCTCATAAATGAGCTGGCGATCGCGGCAAATCACCCGGCTACCCATCCCGGTACGGCAGAGCTGTCGCGGGGTAAATTTTGCCGATAACCGGTCTTTACACTCGGTACGCATCCATTTGCGCCCCGCGCCGTGCGCCAGGGAGAAGAGGCTCTCCTCGCTGACGACGGGTTTCACCAGCCAGCTATAATCGCCGCGCGAGCCGGGGATAATCACCAGTCCCTGCCCATCTGGCGTAGCGCCTTTACGATGCAGCCACCCCGCCTCACCCGCGACAGTACAGGGTTCAACGAAGTTATGCGCCACATCCAGCCGCGGTTCGCCCTCAGCCCTGAGCTGTTGCAGTATCCGGCGGGCAATCAGCGCGCGATTACTGCGGGCAAATGCCAGCGCATCGTCATGTTCTGCAAGATAGCGGCGCGCATCGTCGCTATCTTCCGGCAAACCGTTATGCGAAAACGCCTCCACATGACGGCGCAGGATAGCTTGCCCCAGACCGCGTGAACCACTGTGTACCAGCAGTAATAACTGCGCTTTTTGCAACCCCGACAAAGCGAACGAATCAGCATCGACGATGCGATCGACCTGTTGCAGCTCGGCAAAATGATTGCCGCCGCCAATGGAACCCAGCGCAGAGCGCCACGAATGATGCTGCATTGCGGCGGGGACATTCTCCTCCAGCCACTGCGCGTCCGCCACGTCAGGCAGCGACGCCAGCCGCTTCTCCAGTTTATCGGCGTTATATTTACGCCCTAAAATATCCGTTTGCCATAACGCCATGCCGCAGCCGATATCGTTGCCGACCAGCGCCGGATAAAAGCGTCCACGCGAGAAAAAGGCTGCGCCAATAGGATAGCCACGCCCCGGATGCAGATCTGGCATCCCGATAACGCGTCTCATACCGGTTAACTTAGCCGTCGTATATAATTGTTGGATCGCGGAATCTTCGATCCACAGGTTATCTGATGCGATAGAAAATACCACATCTGATAAAGGACGAATATAATTGCCCATATACCATTCCATGTATGAATTAAAAAATCAGGAAATGGCAGACGAATCCAGAGCAATAAAAGAAAATTAATCCTGGAAAGGTCTGCAAAGTGCGTTCAGAGAATAAAGTGTCATGATGAACCTCCTTTGCAGTTATTGAGAATGAGAAAACGTGGGTATAGTAATACTGAAATTTAGATGGCGCAATCGTAATAGTGATAAAATATTAATGGCCTGACTTATAACCCTAACACCAACTGTCGTTCCAACTGAGGGTCGAGCAGCGTTACGTGTAACCCCACCAGCCGTACGCCGCGCTCGCCGCGACGCTCGTTCCAGGTTTTACGGGCGGTGGTAATTAAGTCTTCTTTATTTAATTGCGGCCAGACATGTTCCTGAGTGGTTTGCTGAAAATCATTAAATTTTAATTTAACGCCCTGTCGGGCAATCAGTAAATCGGGCTTTACTATAGCCAGACGACGCTCCAGTTCCGGATATAAATGTTCAATAATGGCCTCGCAGTCCGACCATTCATGAATATCCTCCGCCAGAGTACGCTCAACGCCTACCGATTTACGCAGCCTTTCGCTGTTAACATCACGCTCGTCAATACCCTGACTACGCTCCCATAATACCCGGCCAAATTTACCAAAGCGTTTGAGAAGCATCGCCAGATCGCACTGTTGAATATCCCCGCAGGTTCTTAACCCCATATATTCCAGTTTGGCGGCGGAAACTTTCCCCACGCCTGGAATTTTGGCTAACGGCAACGTTTTAAGAAAGTCGGGTACATCGGCTGGCGTAATAACATATTGTCCATTCGGTTTATTGAGATCGGAGGCGATCTTCGCCAGAAATTTCACTGGCGCAACGCCAGCGGAGGCGGTGAGTTGCAGTTCATTGAAAATAGTCTGACGAATCTCCCTGGCGATCAGAGTCGCCGATCCATAACAGTGCGGGCTGTCAGTCACATCCAGCCAGGCTTCATCCAGCGAGAGCGGTTCAATCAGTGAAGTGTAGCGGGAAAAGATGTCACGTACATGCCGCGAAGCCTCTTTATAGGCGTCAAAGCGGCCAGGCAGTAAGGTGAGATGGGGGCACAGCTTTAGCGCCATGGCAGTCGGCATCGCGCTGCGTACGCCAAACTGGCGCGCAGGATAGTTGGCGGTACTGATAACGCCTCTTCGCTCACGACTCCCGCCAATGGCAATGGGGATATCGCGTAACGCGGGATTATCACGCATCTCTACCGCGGCAAAAAAACAGTCCATATCAACATGTATGATTTTGCGCATCGCTCGCCCCCACAACACTGTTTAAGTGTACAGTACATTTTATTGCGCGCAAAGAGACATTCGCGTTAAAAATGCGACATATTCGAAGGTATGACGACGAAAGCGGCGGGAAAATTGTAAACGTACACACGGGGACTTGCGAAAAACTGCCGTGGTGCTAATGTGAGCGCTCCAAATCCAGATTACTCCGATTTGGGGACTCTTTTGCCGTTCTGGCGTGTGTAACCGTTTTATCAAGGAACAAGCAGTATGCGTAAAATCGCATTTTTTCTTGCGATGCTTCTGATGCCGTGCGTCTCATTTGCCGGTTTGCTGAGCAGCAGCAGCCCCGTCACGCCGGTCAGTAAAGAGTATAAGCAGCAGTTAATGGGCTCACCGGTCTATATTCAGATTTTTAAAGAAGAGCGCACTCTTGATCTCTACGTCAAAATGGGTGAGCAATACCAGTTGCTTGATAGCTACAAAATTTGCAACTATTCCGGCGGGTTAGGCCCGAAACGCCGTCAGGGCGATTTTAAAAGTCCGGAAGGGTTTTACAGCGTTCAGCGCAATCAACTCAAGCCAGACAGCCGTTTTTATAAGGCCATCAACATTGGTTTTCCCAATGCCTACGATCGCGCGCATGGCTATGATGGTAAATATCTGATGATTCACGGCGCCTGTGTTTCCGTCGGCTGCTATGCCATGACCGACAGCGGCATTGATGAGATTTTCCAGTTTGTCACCGCCGCGCTGGTCTTTGGTCAGCCGAGCGTGCAGGTGAGTATTTATCCGTTCCGGATGACCGACGCCAATATGCAGCGTCATAAATATTCTTATTACAAAGATTTCTGGGCGCAGCTAAAACCCGGCTACGATTATTTTGAACAGACGCATAAGCCGCCAACTGTTTCTATCGTTGATGGACGTTACGTCGTGAGCAAACCGTTGAGTCACGAAGTCGTTCAGCCACAGCTGGCCTCAAATTATACGCTCTCCGAGGCAAAATAACGCCCATTCGCCTGGCATAATCTTTTGCCAGGTTTCATTCCCCGTTAGCGGCTGGGTAGCAATCACGGTAACCACGTCATTTGGTGTGGTCTGTGAACTGAAATCAATTTCCATATCCTGATCCACCAGCGTGGCTACGCCAAACGGCGCCCGGCGAGTGATCCAGTACAAATGGGTTGAGCAAAACGCCATAACATATCGCCCATCTGACAGCAGCATGTTAAAAACGCCTTTTTCACGTAATACCGTCGCCAGTGTCGCAATATATTTAAATACCGCCGTCATGTTGCCCGGCGTGCGGGGATAACGCTGCGTTAATTTATGCAATAGCCAGCAAAACGCTTTTTCGCTGTCGGTTTCCCCCACCGGACGAAAATTACCGGTTTCCAGCGACTTATAACCGTTGAGCTGACCGTTATGAGCATAAGTCCAGTTGCGTCCCCATAATTCCCGGGTAAAAGGGTGTGTATTTTCCAGCGCCACTTCACCGCGATTAGCCTGACGGATATGGGCGATAACCGAGCAGGACTTGATCGGGTAATTCTGTACCAGTTTCGCAATCGGCGAATGGTAGCTCGGTTGCGGATCTTTAAACGTGCGACAGCCCTTTCCTTCGTAAAAGGTAATTCCCCAGCCGTCTTTATGCGGCCCGGTTCCGCCGCCACGCAGCACCAGTCCGGTGAAGCTAAAGCAGATATCCGTCGGCACATTGGCGCTCATCCCAAGCAGTTCGCACATACATCACCTACCTTAAAACGGTTAATTGCCTGATAAGACCAGTAAAGCACAGCTCGTAGGCCGGATAAGACGCTTGCGTCGCCATCCGCCACAATGCCCGATGGCGCTTCGCTTATCGGGCCTACACGTTCCAGGCCCGATAAGACCGGCAAATATTATCGGCTTATTTAACCATCTCTTTTTCGATCAACTGAATCAAAATATGAATCACTTTGATATGAATTTCCTGAATACGATCGGCATAACCGAAGTGCGGTACGCGAATTTCAATATCCGCCGTTCCCGCCATTTTGCCGCCGTCTTTGCCGGTCAACGTAATCACTTTCATGCCTTTTTCACGGGCCGCGGCAATCGCTTTAATCACGTTACCAGAGTTACCCGACGTCGAGATCCCTAACAGGACATCGCCTTCGCGCCCTACCGCCTCAACGTAACGAGAGAAAATATAGTCATAGCCAAAATCATTACTGACGCAGGATATATGGCTAACATCAGAAATCGCAATTGCCGGGTAGCCCGGACGATTTTCACGATAACGACCTGTCAGCTCTTCAGCAAAGTGCATCGCATCGCAATGGGAGCCGCCGTTACCGCAGGAAAGTACCTTACCACCCGCTTTAAAACTGTCAGCCAACAGGACCGCCGCGCGCTGAATGGCGTGAATATTGGCGTCATCTTTTAAAAAATTAGCCAGCGTTTCCGCCGCTTCGTTCAGTTCGTTACGAATAAGATCCTGGTACATGAGGATATCCTTCAGCATGAATGTAAATGACAGTATGCAGTGTACCGGATAGCAGTACAGGCGAGAAGCATAAGCCGAATTAACGCCTCACGCTTTTGATTTTTCGTGCCCCCAAAAACGGCAACAATGTGAGCTTTGTTGTAATTATTTTGTAAACACATTGCTAAAAGATTTCACATCCACTACAACCTAATCATCACAAGTGGTCAGACCTCCTACAAGCAAGGGAGCTTTTCGTTATGATGATTTTGAGTATTATCGCTACGGTTGTTCTGCTCGGCGCATTGTTCTATCACCGCGTGAGTTTATTTCTCAGCAGCCTGATTCTGCTCGCCTGGACCGCCGCACTTGGCGTCGCTGGCCTGTGGTCCATCTGGCTGTTGGTTCCTCTGGCCATTATCCTCGTGCCGTTTAACCTCACACCGATGCGAAAATCAATGATTTCCACACCGGTGTTCCGCGGCTTCCGTAAGGTCATGCCGCCGATGTCGCGCACTGAGAAAGAAGCGATTGATGCCGGTACAACCTGGTGGGAAGGCGATCTGTTCCAGGGCAAGCCTGACTGGAAAAAACTGCACAACTATCCGCAACCGCAACTCACTGCCGAAGAGCAAGCGTTTCTCGACGGTCCGGTAGAAGAAGCGTGCCGGATGGCGAACGATTTCCAGATTACCCATGAACTGGCGGATCTGCCGCCGGAACTGTGGGCTTATCTGAAAGAGCATCGTTTTTTTGCGATGATCATTAAAAAAGAGTACGGCGGGCTGGAGTTCTCCGCTTATGCGCAGTCCCGTGTACTGCAAAAACTGTCCGGTGTCTCCGGAATTCTGGCTATCACCGTCGGCGTTCCAAACTCACTCGGCCCTGGCGAGTTGTTGCAGCACTATGGTACGGAAGAGCAGAAGAATCACTATCTGCCGCGACTGGCGCGCGGCCAGGAGATCCCCTGCTTTGCGCTGACCAGCCCGGAAGCAGGTTCTGATGCAGGCGCCATTCCGGATACCGGCGTGGTTTGCATGGGCGAATGGCAGGGCCAGCAGGTGCTGGGTATGCGCCTGACCTGGAACAAGCGTTACATTACGCTGGCGCCGATAGCTACCGTGTTGGGCCTGGCGTTTAAGCTTTCCGATCCGGATAGATTGTTAGGCGGAGAAGAAGAGCTGGGTATTACCTGCGCCCTGATCCCTACCTCAACGCCGGGTGTGGAAATTGGTCGTCGTCACTTCCCGCTTAACGTTCCGTTCCAGAATGGCCCAACCCGCGGTAACGATATTTTCGTGCCTATTGATTATATTATCGGCGGCCCCAAAATGGCCGGACAGGGCTGGCGTATGCTGGTGGAATGTTTGTCGGTAGGACGCGGTATTACCCTGCCGTCCAACTCCACTGGCGGGGTGAAATCCGTCGCGCTGGCAACCGGCGCCTATGCTCACATTCGTCGTCAGTTCAAAATTTCTATCGGCAAGATGGAAGGTATTGAAGAACCGCTGGCGCGTATTGCAGGTAACGCTTATGTGATGGATGCCGCCGCATCGTTAATCACCTACGGCATTATGCTGGGTGAAAAACCGGCGGTACTGTCGGCTATCGTGAAGTACCACTGCACCCACCGCGGCCAGCAGTCCATTATCGACGCGATGGATATCACTGGGGGTAAAGGCATTATGCTGGGCGAGAGCAACTTCCTGGCGCGTGCTTACCAGGGCGCGCCTATCGCGATCACCGTGGAAGGCGCGAATATCCTGACCCGTAGCATGATGATCTTTGGTCAGGGCGCCATTCGCTGCCATCCTTATGTACTGGAAGAGATGGCCGCAGCGCAGAATAATGATGTCAATGCCTTTGATAAACTGTTGTTTAAACATATTGGCCATGTCGGCAGCAATACCGTTCGCAGTTTCTGGCTTGGCCTGACCCGCGGATTAACGAGCCATACGCCAACCGGCGACGCCACGAAGCGTTATTACCAGCATCTGAACCGACTGAGCGCAAACCTGGCCCTGCTGTCCGACGTGTCAATGGCGGTACTGGGCGGCAGCCTGAAACGCCGCGAGCGTATCTCCGCGCGTCTTGGCGATGTGTTGAGTCAGCTTTATCTGGCCTCAGCCGTACTGAAGCGTTACGACGACGAAGGTCGCCACGAAGCCGACCTGCCGCTGGTGCACTGGGGCGTACAGGATGCGCTGTATCGTGCTGAACAAGCGATGGACGATCTGCTGCAGAACTTCCCGAACCGCGTCGTGGCCGGATTGCTCACCGCGATGATCTTCCCGACTGGCCGTCATTATCTGGCGCCGTCTGATAAGCTGGATCACGCCGTGGCGAAGATCCTGCAGGTGCCGAACGCCACACGTTCACGCATTGGGCGCGGTCAGTATCTGACGCCCGCCGAACATAATCCGGTCGGTTTACTGGAAGAAGCTCTGCGTGATGTCATCGCTGCCGACCCTATCCACCAGCGCATCTGCAAAGAACTGGGTAAAAATCTGCCGTTTACTCGTCTGGATGAACTGGCGCGCAATGCGCTGGCGAAAGGGCTTATAGATAAAGATGAAGCCGCCATCCTGGCGAAAGCGGAAGAGAGCCGCCTGCGCAGTATCAACGTTGATGATTTTGAACCTGAAGCGCTGGCGACCAAACCGGTAAAGCTGCCGGAGAAAGTGCGTAAAGTCGAAGCCGCATAATCAGTCTCGCGTCTTTCCTGCCCCGCTTTCGCGGGGCTTTTTCTTGCCGCTTTTTTATTATTGCTCATGCTACAGTGTAAAGACGCTGTTCAATGAGGAGCTCCGATCGTGTCTGGTTTGAAAATTACTCTGTTGCAACAACCTTTAGTCTGGATGGACGGCCCGGCAAACCTGCGTCATTTTGACAGACAGCTAGAGCTCGTATCTGGCCGGGATGTGATTGTTCTGCCTGAAATGTTTACCACCGGCTTTGCGATGGAGGCCGCTAATAACTCACTTTCGCAAGATAGCGTGATTACGTGGATGCAGGCCAAAGCCCGACAAACTGACGCTCTGATTGCCGGCAGCGCGGCGCTACAAACTGAGCGCGGCGCCGTAAATCGCTTCTTACTGGTTGAACCGGAAGGCAAGGTTCATCTCTATGATAAGCGCCATCTGTTTCGTATGGCGGATGAACATCAACATTATGCCGCAGGCGATAAACGCATCATCGTGCAGTGGCGCGGTTGGCGCATCCTGCCGCTGATCTGTTACGATCTGCGCTTTCCGATATGGTCGCGCAACCGCAATGATTACGATCTGGCGCTGTATGTAGCGAACTGGCCCGCGCCGCGCTCGCTACACTGGCAAACATTACTGACAGCGCGCGCTATTGAAAATCAGGCTTATGTCGCAGGCTGCAACCGGGTTGGCACCGATGGCAACGGGTTACATTATCGCGGCGATAGCCGGATCATTAATCCCCAGGGTGATATTATCGCCACCGCCGAACCACACCAGGCGACACGTATCGATGCCGATCTTTCTCTCGTCGCCTTGCAGGACTATCGCGAAAAATTTCCAGCCTGGCGCGATGCCGATCCATTCACCTTGTAAGCAACCTGCCGCTCACCGCGGCGGGATTGTTTCACTCCGTAACTCTCCGTAAAACAAATTCGCGTGGCGTAATGTGGCAGGCAACGTATTCTGACTAAGAGCCTATCCCATTAGGGCTATTTTACTTGCCATTTTGGTCCTGGGCAGTGCTCAAAATCCTCACGTACTACGTGTACGCTCCGGTTTTTGCGCGCTGTCCGTGTCCAAACTGGCTGCGCCAATAACGCCTACTGGGATAGGCTCTAAGATAATTGCTCGCCATTCGTGGGTAATAAAAACGGTTAATCACTCCCTTATCAGGATATCTTCATGAAAAACTTTGTACGCACAACTTTACTGGCAGCGACTCTGGCGGGCGTTTCTTTTGGCGCTTTCGCCACCGCTGTCCCCAATCCTCCCCTGCCCGCCCAGGATCCTATTGTCCAGCATCTGAAGCTGACAAACGATCAGATTACCCGGATCAAAAAACTTCACCAACAACTGGAAAGCGACGTCAGTCAGATTTCTATGAAGGGGATTAAAGACGGTGCGCTGATAGAGGTGATTAAATCCGGTAAATGGGATGACGCCGCCGTAAAACAGCAGCTTGCAGCCTTCAGTAACATAGAACAACAGGCTCGCTATTATCGGGTTAAATATTATTTTGATTTAAGCAAAGTCTTAACACCAGAACAGCGTCAACAGGTACAACAAGATCTCGCCCAGGCACTTGAGTAAATATTTTTGCCCGTTATTCCTGGATAACGGGCTTTATCCAGGTCGGGTACAAATTCATCTTCATCTTTTTCTTACAGCATCGCTCTATCTAACACTACCCGTTACATAACGTAGAAGTGAAACCGTACGTGGGGCAATTTGGCGAGGAGATGGATTTCCATACCGACGATTATCGTATTGTTATTTAAAATTTTCATCTCATTTTTTACCCGCTTACAGAAAACCCAGCGTTACAATAGACCGTTTTTTGGGCTTCGTTTATGTAATCGTTATATCACACCCTATACCGTGAAACTTGTCTTTTAGCCCAATATTAAGGCAGGTTCTGAAATGAAAAACTTTTTCGCAGTCTGCATCATTCCCCTTGTGGTAGCCTGGTCCGCTACTGCATCAGCAAAAGAAGGGATCTATATCACCGGGAAAGCGGGAACATCCGTAGTCAATGTCTATGGAATCAACTCAACCTTCAGCCAGGATGAGATAATCAATGGTCATGCAACGTTACCTGACCGTACCAAAGGCGTTTTTGGCGGCGGGGTTGCTATCGGTTATGACTTTTATGACCCATTCCAGCTTCCAGTACGTTTAGAACTGGATACCACTTTCAGAGGTGAGACGGATGCTAAAGGCGGGCAGGATATTATTGCATTTGGTCAGCCAGTACACATAAATGTAAAAAATCAGGTCCGAATGACCACTTACATGGTTAATGGTTATTATGATTTTCACAATAGTACGGCATTTACACCCTATATCAGCGCAGGTGTTGGCCTCGCTCATGTGAAGCTAAGTAATAACACCATTCCTGTTGGTTTTGGTATTAATGAAACTCTGTCTGCTTCAAAAAATAACTTTGCCTGGGGCGCAGGTATCGGTGCAAAATATGCTGTAACAGATAATATTATGATTGACGCCAGTTATAAATACATTAATGCCGGCAAAGTAAGCATTTCAAAAAATCACTATGCTGGTGATGAACATACCGCTTATGATGCAGACACAAAGGCTGCCTCCAATGACTTCATGCTCGGCATTACTTACGCCTTTTAAACACTATCGGTAAAATAGCTGGTCCTGTGGGTTCCCGAAGGCGCAATGGAGGATATCAGTAATGAATACTCCTGCGCCTTCAGAAAATCGTTGAACAGGTGCAACCTGGCGCCATTTTTCAGTACACTGCAACGTTTCTGGTATGGGCTTAACTTCCGGCTACCCAAAAACAGCCCCGTCCTGTTTCCGGGTATTATCATTTCCGTCAGTCGGCATCATGTTTTGTATTGGGCATCGTCAAAAGACGACTGGCCGGCCAGCCGCATATCTTGATGCCTCAATTCAGTCATCATCATGTGGGTTTAAGTCAGGAACGTGTCAAAACCATTCCAAACGGGTTAATCATCATTCAGAAAATCAATTTGTGGGCGATTATTCCATTTATCTTCAATAAAAGACAGAAAGCGTTGAAATAAAGGAGAATAATACTGACGATGACGCCATACAAGATAAATGGGGAGATCTGGGACCCTCCATTCAGGAAGTATAACTTCAAGTTCATTATTTTTTAAGTATTTGGTGGCAAGCCAGGCCGGAGTCATGAGGTTGATACCCTTTCCTTCTAAAACCAAATTCAGAACACTCAAAAGATTATTGGAAGATAAATGAACATTAACAGCGCCACTAATAGTGTATGATTCATCTTGACGGAAAAGAGTAAGAGGTCCGGAAAGACCATGATTGTGAAGACCCACAATCATGTGATTTTCCAAATCGCCAGGGTGTGAGATCCTGCCATATTTTCTGATATATTTCGGACTCGCACAAAGAACCAACTTTAAAGGGCTTATCTTTCGATACACGAGATCCTCACTTTCGATTATGCCACTTTTAAAAACCAGCTCATCAAACTCCAGGGATTTACTAAAAAAATCGCTACGCTCTCGTGAATCCAGGTAGATTTTTGTATCCGGATAGCTAGCTGTAAATTCCCATATCCACTTATTGGCAAGAAACTCACAGACAATAGCCGGAGCCGAAAATTTTATACTCCCTCTGATAATTTTATCCGGATTTCGCAATTCATCCAGCAAGAACTGAAAGGAAGATGTTATCCTTTTCATGCTTGCATAGGCTGTCTGACCAGCTCCAGTCAGTTCTAAGTGATGTGAATCGCGCCGAAGTAAAGTAACCTCAATAGAATTCTCAAGGCGGCTAAGCGATTTACTGACAGCAGAAATGCTAATATCTAATTCCCGCGCAGCCCGGGAAAGATTCCCTACTTCCGCCACTTTAATAAATATCATCCAGTCTCGCATACCACGATTATTGATCAGTTCCATCATTATCTTCCGTTGATAAAAGAAATTCTTATATTAAAGGAGCTATCAACGACTGACTGATGCCTCATTGTGTGCCTCAATGTCCTTGATATCATCATAATAAAAAATCTATTGGCTGCAAAATAGCATCTGAATCGATCATGATTTTGCATCCATCTCCGGTTACTAATTGAACCTGTTTACCACTCAGTGTAAATATCCTATCTCAGAAGTGATCGTCAAGGTTGTCGCCGAACCAGATACCAATAATAAAGTGGTTCATTGTCATGCGCCCGTTCTGCAAAGGCATTCTCCTTTTCTGTGACGCAGTCTGGAACGCATTAATTGCATCGTTCACCTAACAAAGTATCCCGTGGAAACAAGCAAAACATCGCCAGATTATTCTTACTTGCATACCCCCCACCCGGCTCGATATTATTTGTGAAAGCGGAGGAAACAGAACAGACGGTTTAAATAAGACACTTACTCAAAACACAAACCTATGTGCAGGCTCCTCTCATTTCGTCACGTCGCTGATATCCAGCTTTACTGGCGCCAGGGGAAGATATCTGCGCAAGGCAATAATTCCGGCGCAACAACAACCACTCCCGCTGGGCCTCTGTACATTCAAAATCGCCCATGACCAAAAGCCAGCGGGTAGAAGCTCTGCGCCAGTGACCTGCGGCCTCCAGATTCTGCGCAACCGGGTCTATCACGGCCTCCGGTGTTATCTTATTTCTGCTCAAAATCAGCACCATCATTTGGGATATAGCCTACAACCCCTGCCCGCCGATGATGGGGGAGGATTCGGTATGCAGCACTTTCATCCTGGTCTCCGGCTCAGTCAGCTATCCGACGTGCCCCCTTATGCCGGGCCAGCAGCGAAGAAAATCCGGGCGTGGTGTGATAAAACAGACGACGTTTCAGCCAGCCCACATTCTTTCGCTCCTTTGTGTTGATACGACCAATACGCTGTGAACCGATGACTGGATTGTTCATACGCCTTTCTGTGGTATACAGGTATGTGAACCCCAGCTCTTCAGCCACATGAATATAGTCAGAACAATACCAGCCCTCAGGCCAGCACAGATGCTGACTGCAATAACCCAGCATCTCCCTCATCCGCTTACGACTAAGAAGAATATCGACACGAAGCAAATCCGACGGATTACGGGACACAGGTTTCTGGTCCCAGCGTCGGTGGGTGTGCGTGTGCGAGTGAAACTCAACAAGGCCACTGAGGTGCATCTCCCGGACCTCTGACCAGCGCAGCATGACCTCATCAGCCCGGCCTTGTTTAACCAGCATCTGACACTCATCATGAGAGTACACCGGTTCGCCTGCAGGAATACGGACCGGTCCGTCACTGATCAAACTGGTCACAAGAAAGAGATGCGCATGCAGATTAAACTCCTGCAGCACCGGAAAAACCTGCAACCAGTTATCCAGCCAGCCGCCATCAAAGGTCAGCATGACGCTTTTACGAGGCAATCTTGCACCATGATAAAAAGCTTCCACCTCTGCAGCGGTAACGGTCTTCCAGCCAGATTCAGCCAGCCATTTCATCTGCGCCCGGAACGTACGGGGAGATAAGGTTATCTGTCCGGGTTTATCACTGACATGGTGATACATTAATACCGGTAAATGTCGTGCATAAGACATATGCTTTATTCCTTTATGTAAAAAATAAATTATTTTTACGCCTGAGGGGACAAGAAAAAGCCCCCTAAACATAAAATCTTAAATATCACATATGAATACCTGACAGATAAACAAACCTTATACCAGGGGCTTATAAAGCCCCGCTCACAAAAGAGTGAATCAAACAAATCCACAAAACAGAAAATAATAAAGGCATCAGTGTCTGTTAAATTATTTTACGAAACATAATATTCCTCTCCCTACAAAAAAAGATGAATTTCAGATTTTAAAATCAATCAGCAATTGATTTTTCTGCAATGAAGATTGCTAACCATATTTGCCTTGAGTAAATTTTCAATACATCCTCGAACCTGATATACAGTATTCGCCTTATTCACTGATACAGGTAGTATGAGTGGAACGGATGTCTACGCCTCCTCGTGTGTCAATGCACAGGCCTTAAAATCCAGCGTCCAGGTATCCGCAGGCACTTCCTGATTGCCATCAACGACCACACTGAAACTGGCGTTATCTGCAGCGGTTCTTAAAATGGCGCCACGACCACTCACCGTATCTGGTTGCCACCCCTCGCCCTCCAGGCGAACCTGAATGTGATGGCGGGGATCCTGTTGCCCGCTCAGCAGCAATACGGTAGGCGTGTTACCCGCCTTTTGCTCATCGCTCCATACCCGAAACCCGCTGTGACTGCCGTGATAAGTCACCCAGCCTTGCGCAAGCACCATCCCATCTGGCACGTGCCCAGCCCGAAAGTAAGTCCCTACACGTAGCGTTGTCTGAAGTTTTTCTGCGGCGTTCGCTATCGGCATCAAGCTACTGGCAGCGACCAGTAAGCTTACGCTATAGATAACCGTTTTCACTCGCTGTATTTTCATCCACATTATTCTCTCCTTCAGAATCGGCTATCTGCAGAGACCGCTCATTTGATACAAGCCCGCGATTCCCTTATGGGCAGGTAGGTGGTAGTTAACCCGACATTGCTGTGCTCCCCATTTCACCGTCAGTTCGCCCTTATCCGCCAGACCAGTGAGATAAACCTGGCTATCAGTATCCACCAGAGCAGCACTGCCATCCTGCCCATTGACTGTAACCTGCGCCCCGAAAGGAATGGCGCTACCATCTTCCCGTTTCAGCGTCATCAGTGCCCTGGCCCCGATGCGAGTGTGAAACTTCGCTTCCACCACCGCCCCTTCGGTTGGCACCACGCGCACATCGGTTTGTGTGACCTCTGCGTCATCCGGTAGTCGCGACGGATCGAGGCTGACTGTATTCTCCTGATAGACGCTCAGGTTGCCCACTGTGGTGTCGCCACGAAAATCCGTCTTAACGCCAGGCCAGCCGCCAACTGGCACCCCCGAGGCCCCTGGCGCTTCAACCAGCGCCACTGAGCCTTGCAAAGGTTGCCCCAGCGTCACACCATGATGGTGGATAACTATACCTCCCGCGATATTGACTCCCATCTGGCGCATCGCCCGGCTGTAGCTATAGTCACCACCTAACAGGCCGTAATCCCCATTCCATGCCAAGTGCAATGCGCTGTTATTACCACCACCTGGCGGGGCATCGGCACGGTAACTCTGACGCACCTCCCAATCCAGTTGCTGACTGAATGCCTCTCCGTTGACCCCCACTTGTTGCGTCTGACCACCGTGTGATGGTGAAGTCATCTGCCAACTAGCACTTACATTATTCCCCGTCCAGCGGCTTAATGGCATACTGAACCACAGGCTGGTTATGTTCTCTTTACGGTGCTCGCCATTGCGCCACAGCGTTCTGTTTTGATTCCAGTTCAATGACAGCGAGCCCCCTCCGATAGAGGTTCCCCAACTCAGTCCGTAGCTGTCATCATGACCGGGGCGATTACGCCAGTCGGTACGGGAACCGGTTAAACTCAGATTGCCCAAATGCCTCCCCCATGACTGACTCAACATCAGGGTGGTACGCGAGCTCGGCTGCAAATTTTCCCGCCACGACCATAGACGGTTGCCATCATGTCGATAACTGTCGAGCACATCGGATAGGGTGTTATAGCCCTGCGAGGCATACTGCCATCTCGTCAGAAAAAAATTTGTCCCCGTCGCAGTCAGCTGGTTGCTGTAACGCAGTCGCCAGGAGGCTCCTTGCTGTACCGCTTCCCCCTGACGCTGACTGTGTGTGTCGCTTCCATCGACAGATAAACTCCCCCACCGCCCGAGAGATCCCCCCAAACCAAGCAATGCAGCTTGATAGTGCGTTGCACTCTGTATACCGCCGTATGCAGTGAGATTCCACGGCAGACCATACATCAACGTAGCCAGCGCGATCTGCGCCTTATCCGTTGCAGAGTCTGACGATCGGTATCGGCCCGCCAACAGGCTGTACTTCAAATATCCCTGGTGCAGTGCTATCGCCGGGGTCTGATACGGCACCACAAACATTTGTGTACTGCCATCGGCCTCCCACACGGTGACATGCAGATCACCACTACTGTCTGTTACCGACAGATCCCGCAGTGCAAACGGTCCGGGCGCCACGGTGGTGTTGTAAATGGTGTAACCATTCTGTTTGACCTCCACCCGAGCCTGCGTGCGGGCAATCCCACGCACTACCGGAGCAAACTGCCGCTCACTGTAGGGCACCATGTTGTCATCAGATGCCAACATCACACCGGTAAATGGCACACTATCAAATATCTCCCCCTGCGAAGTCTTTTGCCCCAGAGTCAGACGACTTTTTAGTGAGTACAGTCCACGCTCAGCATAGGTATATGCTGCCTGCCACTTCCCCGACCGTTGACTACTCCGCTGCCAGCTGGTCGCATTGCGGACACGCCACGCACCTATATTGATTCCCGGTTGCAGTTGTACCCAGGAAGAGTTGTCACGCCTCTCCATATCCATTTTGTAATCCGTCTGCGTTGTCCTCGCACTGTAGTTCATCAGAAACGCCGGAATACCATCATCCCAGAGATCTTCAGGAGCGATCCCCTTAAATTTCGTACGCAACGCCACCTGAGGAATACTCAGTTGCAGTTGCTGATTATTGATATCCAGTACCGCTTTAGCCTGTGGAATGGCGCTCAGATCCGCACACTCATCTGGGGTCTTTGCTGCTTTCCACAACTGAGGGTAATCTTCCGTTTTTACGCCGTAGCGTGAAAGCTGACTGTCCGTCAAACAAGGAGCCAGAAAAGGCGTTCCTTGCCCATCCTTTTCCAATTTGAACACCACATCACGGGTGTCGACACGTTTACCATTCACCATCACGTCCACTCGATAAGTCCCTGGCTGTTGTACCCCCTGGTTAAAGAGCGACATATCAACCCCTTTCGCTGCATCGCCCAACATTGATGCATCGAATGTGTAAGCGTGCGCATTTGCGCAATGAACCACTCCCGCGATGAACAGTAGCAAGGCAGGTTGTTTGAACTTCATTTTCTGCCGCTAAATCCTTGAATTTATTTAAAAACGTAGTGGAACGGATGACTTTCACCACCTAAGTCTGTAATAATTTTCCACTCGACATCACCACGAGTGCCACGTGGCATATTTAGTGTTTTGTCAGCAAAGGGGGGGATATACTCAAGCCCTGTAATGGGCTTTCCCCCTACTGTGACAGAGGCTAAATTCATGTAAAACGGGGTGGGGTTCTCTACCTTAAGTTTGTTGCCCGTCTCCACCCATCTTAAATTTCCTGCAACATCTTCCGGCGTCCCCTTCACGGCATCCGGGCGGAAAATCAGCTTGTCACAGGTGCTGATGGACAAATTGAGGTCAAGGGTCGCGCCCTTAGCCTGTGTATCCGACGGTTCATTTTCGGGTGGTAGCGCCTTTATACAGACCCACTGTAAAGTCTCACGATCCGTTGGCATGTCACCACCAGTACGGATAATACGCAGTTGACTCTGCTGGTTCGCTTCTAAACGAAATAGAGGCGGCATCACCATAAAGGGGGCTGGCGAATTTTTGTCTTCTGCTTTGACTGAAGACTGAACCAAAATAGGGTAATCCTGCGGGTTGCTCACCGAGAGCGTCGCGCCGGGTGTACCAGCGTGATAAATCACCCGTGTAGCTCCCAGCTTCACGCTGAATGATTTAGTGGCTGAATTTAATTGCTGCCTGGCGGCATATACTGAAACCATAGAATTAGAGGCGAACAAAGCTACCGCCATTAAAACAAAATTGATTGTTTTCATATCAAAAATTGTAAAAGAAAAATGAAAAACTTGATGTGTATTACGCCTTAAACAAGGCGCAATACACTAATAGTTGTTTACTATTAAGGCTGATATCCCACTACGTCTACAGTCAGTGGGTACGTATCAGGTGGGATATTCTGATCCCGCACAAGAGCAATATTAACTGGGTCATTGACACCAAAGGTGTACCAGCGCAACCCATTCCACGTTTGCGGGCTTTGAGCGTTGCTTAGACTCTGACTTGAGAAGCCCACAGCGACTGTGCTGCCACTATTTTTACCAGTTATGTTCCACATACTGCCAAGATCGTTCAGCATCGAGCTAGAAACCCCCCTGACCCCGTATTCTTTAATAGAAGTAGAATTAACTGTAAGCTTCGCAACAACCGTATCTAGTTTACCCGTCCCAGCAATTAAGCCCGGCGCTTGTTCAAGCGATATAGTTAAATGTTCGGGAGCGGCAAAGCTAATATCCACTGATTTCTCTTGCTCTGTGTTCGGCAAAAATGAGCCAGCATAACAACTAGCAGCCATCATGCTCAACGCACTTGCGATAATCAATTTTTTTATGCTTTTCATTTGAATAACCACCTTTTTTTTTAACCAAATTAAAATAATCCAGCACATCCAGAATACATAACACCATACCAAATCTTACCGTATGGAAAAATCCGTGGCTGGTAATAACAGCTTGTACTTATTGGTATTTGTTACCAATTCAAATAAGTAATGTCATAAAAATCTATATATCAGTGCACCTCTTAATCTGAAAAAAATTGCGTTATTGCCAATATAAACAGTGTTGATGTTAACATCGTGTTGTCAGGGTGGAATAGAATACTAGTCAAAAAGCAATTATACCTTCCATTTACATTCAAGTGATAACATTACAATGACCCCCACCACACTGGGTGTGGGAAACTTATCTTCGAAGAGAGGATAATTATCAGGCATCGTTGCAACATTGTTTATATTTAAACATACATCTCCTAACTCGACGGTAAGATTATCAGTTAACTTTTCCTCGCAGGGAAGATCTTTAATGGAAAATCTTGTTTTCCGAAACGGAAAAGCAATTATAACGCTCCAGCGAGGGTCTCAACACTAAGAGCTGACTGACACAGGCCAGACTGATTATACAGGCATGAAAAAGCTCTCCCCTTCCTTTCAGTTCTTGCTGGATTATGCAAACGTCGCACCACCTCCCCGTGAACATGGCACATTAATTTGAAGCAGCTCTCATCCGGTATCGCTTTTCAGTGCAGCGAAATTCATCGCAGGTGCCCCCGTAAATAGACCCGTTTTAGTTCCATGCATTTTTAAGATTCCGGCCAGATAACGTTATTGGCGGTATTCCTTGGGTATCATATTGTTCCGCGATTCATGTGGACGTTCGCAGTTATATTCTGATAACCCTTTATCCGTAATTTACCGCACCTCATTCAGCGTTCTGAACAGATAAGAATTGAGTATTTCTGTACGGTATGTCCGGTTAAAACGCTCGATGAAAACGTTTTTCTTCGGCTTACCCGGCTGGATAAACGCCAGCTTTACTACATGTTTCTTTGCCCATTCAGCCAGTGCCAGCGAGATAAATTCCGGTCCCTTATCCATACGCAGCATGGCCGGATAACCGCGGTTGCTGTAATCCTGTCGAGTACACGGACCACTCGCAGAGCTGGCAGATTCAGATCGATTTCTATCGACAACGCTTCACGATTACAGTCATCAACAACATTGAACGTGCGAAAACGACGCCCACAGACCAGCTCTGGTTCAGCGCTTCCGGCGTGACCTGTGGCGAGGGATTGCGTACCGGCAGCCGTTGTTTACCCTTACGGCGAAAATTCAGCTTGAGCAGACAGTAAATACGGTGGAGCCTTTTGTGATTCCACGCGTATCCCTGCCGCCGTATCCAGACTTCCAGTTGTCCCTGGTGGCTTCAGAAATACCGGCCTCCCGGTAGACATCTTTAACAGTCCGTCCGGATTCGACTGCTCTAATCACAGCGATGATCTGGTGCGCAGTAAAACGGGCTTTACGCACAGCGATCTCCTGCGTTGGCAGATTGATTATGCCGGATGATCTCTAAATGTGAATGGCTCGATTATGCGGGATACTTACATACTCACGCGTTGAGAGACTTTCAGTTCGTTTGTACGGTGAATGGATGCCGCAGGCGGGGTTTATTAACGGGATGCCCGTCAAGGTGCGGGTAATGAGGGATTGCATCGTGATCACGCCGCAGCATACCCACGGACTCTTTGTCTGTATTGAAGGGATGGGCGTAACCCGCATTAATAAACGGAGTGCAGAACAGTGGTTAAAAAAATTTCTGGGGGCGCTGAACAATACCGGAGATATTCCGGTGATTAAACGCAAAAGAACGGAACAGGAGTTAATGATTAATTGATAATAAAAAGCCGGGAAAAGATAACCCCTCCGGCTTTTACACATTATTCCTCCGGTTCCAGATGTTTTATTTCAATCCTTTTGGTTTTATTTCTGGATGTTTTTCATATAATGGATTCATTATTTTAATAAGCATTTCACCCATGATAAAACCAACCGCTTCTCGATATACATTAAATTCATCCTCATCACAACGGGACTGAACAACAGCAACAGATTCATCAAGCTCCTTACCGAATCTCAACATTAAATCACTAATTAATATAGCTGTATCCTTATCGTTAACCATACTTATTCCTGTAGTAAAAACATCAATAGCCTTGATTTCCTTTACATTCGTTAACACAATTCCAGCAAGCAAATCCGTTACTTTTTGTAGGTAAAGACGTAAATAAGCATTCACTAATGCAATTATTTTCAACCATTATTCATCTTAATAACGTGCCAGGATCACCTCTATCAGTACCACAAGTAATAAGACCAAGAAGATCACTATCTGTAATAGGATTCAGAGGATAATGATATCGGCTCCATCCCCCTTTCAGCCCTATCGGGTCCTGACTGACGAACCAGCCACACTCCGGTGCATAATATCTGAACAGATTTTAATGCAGGCCCGTTTCATCGTCAAAATACGGCCCCGGCAGCCGGCTGCTCATCACCGGCCGGTGCTGGCCGGGGAGAGGGGGCGCAGTGCCAGGCTGTCGCGCCCATACTCACTCACCCTGAGCTCCACAATCAGCCAGCATCCGGCTGATAATTAAGAATTTATTTAGTCAGAAAATATGAATGCCTCCGGCGTCAGCGTCCGCCACATCAACAGCAAAGCCTGCATGCCCACCTGTTACTCACGCATTCCCAGCCTGCATCTTAAGGGTGACTGGCTGGCAGAAGCGGGATTTGAGACCGGGGCGAGCGTTGTTGTGAAGATCTCCGAGCGGGGTTTGATCCTGATTGCAGAAACGGATGAAGTGAGGGATCTACGGAAGGAGCTTTATCAGGTGAAAAAGTCGATGAAGCATATTAAGGCGGGGGTAAATAATGTGGTGAACGGGAATTAAATAACAAAAGAGCCGGGAAGATTTAATTTCTTACCCGGCTTTTTATTTAAACTACTAATTCTAAATCCATGGGATTGTTTATATTGATTTTTAATCTAATATTAGAACTTGATTCTACTATAATAATATCAGGTATATATTCAGACACATTAATAAACGGGTTAGATTCTTCGGAATAAAGAACCCAAACTAAGTTTTTATTTTCATCGAGATAGGCGACAAAGCCTTCAGAACCATAGCTACCTTCTCCAACGCAACAATAGCAATTATTCGCTAATTTAATTTCTCTAAATTTATCAATGTCAGTAACTTCATCTTTATTTTTTTCATAAAAGGCAGAGAAATCAAATTCACCATTTCTCTCAATATAATGAGTAGGATAATCCATTATTTTACAAAGAAAAGATCTGCCGTTGGAAAAATAAATAGCATCTTTTATCGGTAATAAGTTATCCTCCCATAACTGAATGATATTTTTCATTTGCAACCTCTTGATGTTCTTTCCGGTCGAGAATTTAATCCTTTATCTGGTACTATTCCACCGGCCTTTATATTTCATCTGTCTCTAAATCTCTCTCGAAATTTTTGCAACCATGTTTTTCCAGTAGATGAGTCAGGATGAGGAGCATTAGGGTCAATCCTAATAACTTTAACCTTATCTAATCCGGCCTCTAGAGCTGCGTCTAATCGCCTATTATCATAAGAGACTAATTGCCCATCAATATCAATTACTCTTAATGGAGACCTATCCCAATCCCAACCACCATTACGCATAATTTCGGCATAATCATGAGGTGATATTGTTCTTTGAGAGAAATTAATATCTTTGGGATTAACCCACTCCCCTGTCAATCCCAGCAGATCGATCCAGCTTAACGGATTCGGTGCATACGCATATAAGTTTATTCCGCCCCTCAGCGAGATTGGATCAGGCTGTGTAAATCTTCCGCAATCCGCGGTCGTAGTACCTGAACAGGTTATAATGTAACCCCGTCTCACGGTCAAGGTACGCTCATGGCCCCACAGCCTCGCGAGCAGTATCTGGCACCATCTTCCGCCAGATACTGCTCCGGTCCAGAAAGATGATTGAATCGTATCCAATAGACGTGAATCTACATGTAATGCTGGATCGGAGTCGTCCACTACCGAGTTGCTGATGGATTCCCCGACCTTGCTCCAGAATCCCTGCTCATCTTCCTGAACCGGGGTGTCTTCCCCGTTAAAAGTAGGCGAATCACATCATTTCAGACCTTTTTATCTGGATGG